>CALLUY010000200.1 GCA_938010615.1 uncultured Pirellulaceae bacterium
CAAGCCAACTCTAGCGAATCCCCATCTCGTCCAGCAGACGCTGCGATTGGTAGACTTGCCCCGTGATCCACAGGACATAGCGGATGTCAACTCCGATCGAGCGACTGTAGCTTTCGTTCCAGGCGAAGTCGTTGATCGTGGCCTCGAACGCGCGATCAAAGTTGACTCCAACCAGTTCGCCTCGATTGTTCAGAATCGGACTTCCCGAGTTTCCACCCGTCGTGTCGGTGTTGTAGAGCAAAGCAACTGGAATCTGATTCAGCTTCGGATGCAAGAAGTTTCCAAAGTCGCCTTTTTCATAGAGCTCACGAATTCGGTCTGGCGTGATGAACGGTTCCTCACCGGTCGTCTTCTCGATGACGCCTCTCAACGTCGTTGCTGGCGATTTGTAAACCGCATCTTCGGGAGAATACCCTTTGACGTTGCCGTAAGTCATTCGCAACGTCCCGTTTGCATCCGGGACAAAACTGGTCTTTTGAAATTCCTGTTTCACATCAATGAGTTCGCCGTAGAGCCGGCCAAGGGTGCCGTCAACTTCTTTTCCTCGTTCACGAAGTTTGGCGTATTCAGGATAGAGACCAATCACAGCTTTCAAAAACGGATCGTCAACGGATTTGAGTTCCTCTGATGTCTTTGAGAACAGTGTTCGAATGTATGCTTCGTCGGTAAATTTCGTATTCGCGAATGACTCATCGCCAAACGAATCATCGTCCAGAAATTGCTTGACGGAATCAACGGAGTTAGCTGTTCCGACTTTCCTCAGCCGACGTTTCATCTCAGCCAGCATCTTCATGTCAGTTTCTTTGTGCCAGTCTTTCCATCCCAGCACCGCACGATCAACCGTTCGTTCGAAGTTGCGATCCATGTAGACGGCTTCGCGATCGAGGTCCGACTTCTCGCGTTCGACGGCTGCATCGTAGATTGTGTAAGCCAGCCCCAAACCGCGGCAAGCTGATACAAGATTGCTCATCGTCAGATTGAACTTGGCCGTTTCGGCAAGCTCAGCGTAGGTGGTGTCGATGTCTTGCAGAATCGATCCGTATTTTTGCTTTCGCGTTGGATCTGACTCGATGAAATTTTGCAGTTCCGCTTCGAGTGCCCTTCGCTTCGCGACGATGTTTGCTCGCCGAAGACCTTTCAACTGGCCACGCGAACGCTTCTCAACGTTGGCAAGACTCTGCTTTCGCGATGAATGTTTCAACGCGACGCCACGATCGTTTTTCGACATGCTATCCATGGCTGCGATTTGCCATTGATACAAATCAACGACGTACGGCAACCTGACATTTTGCTCATACTCAAGAAACGAAGCCGTTTTGTGTCGAGCCGTTCTGCCAGGATAGCCCAACAGGAAAACGAAATCACCTTCATTGGCTCCCGCTGGTGAAACTTGAATGTGACGTTTTGGTTGGTACGGAACGTTGGCTTTGTCGTAGTCCGCCATCGATCCGTCGGGCGCGACGTAGGCTCGCATGAAAGAAAAGTCGCCCGTGTGCCGTGGCCATTCCCAGTTGTCGACTGCGCCACCGAAGTTGCCGACCGATGAAGGCGGTGCGAACACAAGTCGAACGTCACGAATATAAGTGTAGAGAAAAAGGACATACTGTTTGCCGGCGAACATTTCTGCGATGTCGGCTCGCATGCCTTCGTTTTCTTCTTCGGCTTTCTTTTCAAGTTCCTTACGACGTTTCGCAAGGGCCTTGCTGCGATCGGCAGCAGACATCGAATCGTCAGCAGCGGCAAGAACTTCCGCCGACACATCCCGGTACGATTCAGTGATTCGCACCACATAACCGGGAGCTGGAATCTCTTCTTCCTGTGACTTGCTGAAGAAGCCGTTCTTTAGCCAATCGTTTTCAGACGTGCTGGCTGACTGGATTGCTCGATAGGCACAGTGATGATTCGTGATGATCAAACCGGACTTTGAGACGAACGATCCGGTGCATCCGTTGACGCGGCAGATGCCGTCCACCAAACAAGTTTCACTTGGATTGAAGACTTGCGTCGCTGTCAGCTGCATTCCTTTTTCAGAAAGGCCCAGTCGATCGATAGAACTGATCGGGAACATTCCTTCTTCGGCATGAAGGGCGGTCACGGACACAAAGCAAAGAATCAACGCGGCAAGCTTGTTTCGAATCATGGTTTTCGCAATAAGGAGGATGTTCTCAACGGAGGATGTTCTCAATTGAGAGGTCATTGTAACGAAAATCAAACTCCCGTTCAGACCGCGGTCTCGCAAGGCAAATAGACTCGGGATCAGCCCGTAATTTTTCGCATCATCGACTCGAGAGGGCCAAATCTTTGGAATCGACGATAGAACATGGAGATCGAACGCGACTCAAACAGTAAATCTCTACCCTCAATGACAAGAGCAAGTTTCAAATCCCATTGTGCCTTTTCGTGAGCTACCACTGTTGCAACAATGTCACCGTGAACAATTTTGAAACTAAATCTTTGTCCGATGGCATGATGCTTCAGGGCTATCGTTGGTCCGTTGAGAATCCGATTGCGGTGGTGAGTCTCGTTCATGGCTTGGCTGAACATTGCGGGCGGTATGCGAAACTTGCGGAACACCTCAACAACAATAGGATCGACGTCGTTGGTGTCGACCTTCGCGGACATGGACGAACCGAAAGTCCGCGCGGAGTTGCACGTCGCTACGAGGACATTGCGGGCGACGTTGAGACGCTAGTTGCAGAGACTGCGAGGCTCTATCCTAAACTTCCACGATTCCTGTTTGGCCATTCCTTGGGCGGTGGCTTGGTGTTGCATCATGGAATGGCAATCGAGCCAAACGCTCTTGCTGGCTATCTTGTGTCGGCGCCGTTGATCATTCCCAAAAGACCGGTTCCGAAAGTTCTGCGGTGGTTGGTGAAGACGATGCGGTTCGTCATGCCGAACGGGACCATGCCGATTCCAGTTTCGGGAGAAAAGATTTCAACGATCCCTGAAGAGCAAGAACTCTACAACAACGATCCGCTGAACCACAACAAACTTGGTTTCGGGCTCGCCGTCGGCATGATCGCGAACGGAGAAGATCTCTATGCCGAAGCTGATCAATGGAATAAGCCCTTGCGAATGTGGCATTCGAAAGATGATCCAATTACCGACTTCGAAGCTTCAAAATACTTCGCAGAGGAAGCCGAAAATTGCGAGTTCACTGCGTTTGAAAAAGTGCGACATGAAATGCACCAGGATCGATCGCGCGAGGCTGTCTATGATCTGATGGTTGAGTTCGTCCGATCGAAATCGTAGTCGCAACTTAGACCTGCACAGCTATCGCGATGAATTAGATATGCATCACCCGACCGCCGACAATATTCGCTTACGTTACTTTTCCGAAACTCGCTCTTTTCGAATCTGAAGTTAGCATGAAGAATTTGTTATATCTGCTGGCCATTATCGTAACATCTGTCTGCAATATTCAGGGACAACAGACAGATGCCGTCCTCGCACTCAATTCGAGCCATATGGAGATTCGAATAAAGTGTCACGACCTTCTGTTTAACCAACTCAAAGAAAAATTTCCTGAGACGTTCGTTCGAGATGAGGAAAATCCAGATATCGTGCGTGAGCTGGTTGGGTTCGAAGGAAAAAAAGTCGTCAGCAAAAAGAAAGAGGAGGAGATTCGCCTAAGCGATGACTTTTCTGGTGTCGCTCGTTTGTTCGATCAAGTGTTGGTCGAAGGTGAACATTTGGACGAAATGTCGGGAGCCCACTTTCTTTGCGGGGATAAGGTGTTTCGGTACAAGAGATATGGGAAAACGAAAAAAGGGTTGGTCTTCAGAATGGTGCCAATCCCGATAGCGAGAACTAAACCCGGGTTTTCAGGCGGGTTCGGTTCAAAGAAGTTGATTGCAGTAGAAAACAAGGTAGTGATGCAAAAAATTGGATTTCGATTTGCAACGAAGAGTCACCTGATCATCAATAAAATCTCGTTCCAGTCAGTAAATGGGATACGTGCCGATTTCGAAGAACAATTAAAAGTATGGAATTCTTTTCCACGAGGAAAAGCAGATCTCAATCTGGCGTTCTATCAAAAAACCATGGAGTACGACAATGTTGAAGACCTTGTTCTCTCGCTGAATGAGAATTCGAAATTGCTAGGGAGAGTCGTCGTACCTGCTCGAATGTCTTCGGTAGAACACATTAATATTTGGGGGGTGTTGGCTGATAGACGAGTTGCGAAACTTTACGAACTGCTTAGCGAATTGGACCCAAAGCAGGCAGCCGAGATCGCCGAGCGCAATTTTGAGCTAGAGATGGCGAGATATGATGCCACTGCCGCCGAAACCGACATAATTCCGTTGATGAGTCGTCATGCACTCGAGGCACAACTGTTTTTGGGTTCTGAATTCTGCAGTGAGAAGAAAGTTATTGAAATGCTTGATTCGTGGAAGTCGTGGCATGCTGAGAGATTTGACAAGAGGTCGTTTCAATTTAAGGCTGGAGCTGGACCAGACTTTCTCTTTACCGCAAACATCTACGCAAATTTGATTGCGAAACGAAACAATTGGTCCATCGAAGAAACCAATTCTTGGCTGGGCAACACATTTGCGAAGGTTATTCCGGCTGGCGAACCGTTGCCGTCAATCAGCGAGCATTGGTTGTATGCATCAGATTGGACACCCAACAAAAAAGATGCAATTCAGCTCGTTCCAACTTTCGATGCTACCAATCCATTTTTTGGTAGAAAGAGACAGGAGACTGCACTTCAAATCCTGCGGAGTGAATTGGTAGGACCGTTTGATTTGGATAGCGACCGTGAAAAATAGATCGGTCGAAACTGGCGAGGGTTGGGGTATCGTTCAAGACAATAAGGCATCAGCCCTGCCCGACAACCATTGAAAGCTGTGCCTAAGGCAATTATCGGACTTCAAAGCTGCGACGGTATCCAAGTCCAGAGGCGCGGCCGACTTGAATCGCCTGTCCGCTGCGAAGATCGATCACGCGTTCAGAAAGCTTGTTCAACGGGCCATGCTTTTGCACGTAAGCTTGCAAGGCAACAACTTTCTGTTCGAAAGGCGCTTCGTTTTCAAGCTCTGATCCGGGCGGGTTGCCCCAGACGACGGTTGCGGCGTTTTCACCTTGGTCGGTCCAGAGCTCGAACGGAATCGTTCCATCGTCGGCATCTTTGATCTGACGGAATGAAATGATTCGGCTCAAGCCGAACGCTTGCCAATCACGAAATAGAATCTCGCTGATCGCGGCCGCTCCTTTGACGCGAGGATCAGGCCACGCGGTCCAGCGATAGATATGTCGCAAGTGTTGCGGCGCTCGATTTTGACTTGCGTCCCAGTGGTGGATGAAGATTTTTGGCTGAGCGGATCCATTGAGGGCCAGCGATTCTGGCATGATGACGCCTGTGCGATCGACAGGAACCAGCTTTGGTTTCTGTTTCCAGCCCGGCACGGTTTTGCTATCCAGTTCAACGACAGCGATCGGCTCACGATAGCGCAAGTCGACTTTCAATCCGTCGCGAGTTTTTTCCATTCGCTGAACCTCTTCGATCCAGCCAATTGATTGGCAGGTCGCAACGGCGTCAGCGATCAACGTCGGATCAAGCAAAGATTTTGATTCACCGGTTGATGTGAGAATCGCTTCCTTGATATTCGTCTTCGTCCATGCTGGAGGTGTGTTGACTTCAATCTTCTCAGCAGAAAGTACAGACAGTTTCGGGTCGACGATTTTGTCTTGGTAGCGGTCCCAAGTGTAGATGGCGGTCACAGCAAGCGCAACATTGAATGCGATGAACAACGTTGCCGGATGAAGCAGCAGACCGGTTGGTGAAATGTCACCCAGCAGCCTGGAAAGTCCGCTTTGTTTTCTTCTGCGAGCCATGAGAGAATCCGAATCGGTAGATGTAAAGAGCGCGCACGCTCATCTCTATCGTCGTACCAACAAGGGGCGATTCTTTGACTTGAAGGGATCGTTCGAAAAAACCGGCATGAACCGTTTAACTCGGCATAAGAGGATCAAGCGTCGTTAGGCTTTGGCGCCCTGTTCAGGATATTGAACGCGAGCGTGATACATTGCGTTGAGCGACTTTACGAGGCTGTCACAGATCGTTTTTAACTCTTCGATCGTGATGTCGCATTCGTCGAACTGATTGTCGTCGAGCTTCTTCTTCGAAATCTCGGTGACGAGGTTCTCAATTCGAGCCGGAGTTGGCTCGCGCAAAGTACGGCTGGCACTTTCAACCGCATCAGCCAACATCATCACGGCTGCTTCACGCGTTTGTGGCCGCGGGCCGGGATAGCGGAAGTCAGCTTCATCGACGCCAGTTGCGACGCCATCGTTTTCATCCTCGGAATTTTTGATCGCGCGGCGATAGAAGAACTCGACCATGGTCGTGCCATGATGCTGTTCGATCAAGTCAATGATTCCCGGTGGCAGTTTATGATTCCGGCCAATCTCAATACCGTCCTTCACATGAGCCACAATCACCAAGGTGCTCATGCTGGGAGTGAGGTCATCATGCTTGTTGATTCCGCCGGCTTGATTTTCGATGAAGTATTCCGGCTTTCGCAACTTCCCGACGTCATGGAAATAGGCCGCGACGCGGCACAACAAACCGTTGGCTCCAATTGCATCTGCCGCAGCTTCGCTGATCGAGGCGACATTGATGCTGTGGTTGTACGTTCCAGGCGCTCGTTGTACCAACTCCTTCAACAACGGATGGTTCGCGTCACTCAACTCAAGCAACCGAGCATCCGTCTGAATTTCGAACCAGCCTTCCAGGAACGGAAGTAGATTCGTCATCAGAAGTCCAGCTGCAAAGGTGCCCGCCGAAAATAGAATCGCGTCAGTCAAAAGAGCTTGTTGCAACGGTTGGCCAAGCATATAGCGAACGCCGATGACGGTTGGGAAAACAATGGCTGCCGCTGTGAGGCCGACGTTCACCAGACGTGTTCGGCTACGAATTTTTCGGCAATAGAACGCAGAAGTTGAGGACGCTGACATCAGGATTACGAATTCGGCTAAACCAAATCCGTGTGCGGCGCAAAATGCCAAACAGACCAATCCACTGACGAACAAGGCGAGCTCGACGTGGTAGGCGATTGCGATCGTCATTGCAAACAACACGATCGGAACCACTTCGGCTCGCCAAGTCGGATACAATGACAACCACCATGCCATCACCAATGTCAACGTGATCAAGCCCAGCAGCAACGCGAACGAACTTAGTTTGTCCATCAAGTGCCGGTCGCGGTAATAGAGGTATTGCGACAGCATCGAGAACAGTGCCGTAAAGAGTCCGATAAAGGCAAGCGATCGAATCAGGCGATCCGACCATTGTTCAGAATCTGTTTGGGCGGCGTGTTCGGCCCGAAGTAATTTTAGGTCAGCTTCGTTAATCGGAACGCCCGCTTTGATGCCGCGTCGTTCAAGCACTTCCGCATTAAATTGCTCAAGCGGCTCACCTGGTTGATAGGTCTTCTTGACCGGATCGATTGCTCGAAGGGTATCTTCAATTCGCTTTTGCGTCGCTTCCTGATTCCAGGTCAAGGTGATCGGCAAACGCGGCTTGAGCCATCGAAACACTGCATTGGCAACAAACTCGGGATCAGAAATCGAATCGGATTTCAATTTCAGCTCTTCCACCAAGCCGCTTTGCAATTCACCAATAACTTCAGCGATACGGACGCTCGATGCGGCGACTCTTCTTGCGCTGCTGACTTCTCCAACGTAAACGTCGATCTCATCCAAACTCCCTTCACCGATCTCGTGAGCAAGAGAGTCCAACAGTCCGTTCTTGTCGATTTCAAAGAACGCTCGATCAATCGCCTTACGCAACGACGTCAGCTCTGCATCTTTCTCTAGTGCCACCCGAAACCGATCAAAGTTCTCCTGCAACGGATCTTTGGGTTTCGCTTCTTCTTTTTCTTTTTCTACAGAGTCGGCTTCGGTTTCGGATTCTGAGTCAGATTTTTCCTGGTCACCTGCGTCTTCAGCCGGAGGCTTCGGCAGCGGCGGAACCGTATCAGCAACGGTTCCATCCGGATTAAGAAAAAATTTGTTCAGCGTCTCGCGATCTTCAATCTCTTCGAACGGCTTTTCTTTAATGGCAAACACATCATCAACCAAAGCTTGACGAAGTTGCACTAAAGCCTGCTGATCGTTCGCGTAGTAACAAAGCAAGTTTCGTTGAGTGCGTTGTTTCTCCTGATCGGTCGCTTGCAAGTCGTCGAATTCAAACGTCGTTCGAGCATGCAAGTCTCGTAGCGGCGCCTCGCGGACACGGTATGAAAACGCGGGAGCCCAGCCAGCCATGACGACCCACAAGATACTTGTGGCGACAGCGCAAAGTGCCACTCGTGCCCAAACGTCACCACGTTTGAAAAATTCGGCGGCCGTTTCGAACGGTGCCTTTGGAGGCGACAGCGTCCAGCGTTTTCGTTGCAGAGATGAATTCGGCATAGCGTGGGGAAGTCAGGTTATTCGAGTCGTGTTGTCGAGCGCCTTGAAACGCTGTTGAACGCCTGCGACGCAAACTAACTTTCCTTTTCCGTTCTCTTATTGGTTCGATCGCTGTTTGACCGGCCCGAAGATTTTTCCGGGTGGTCGTATGCATTAACGATATCCGTAACCAGGCGATGCCGCACGATGTCTTTTGCTGTCAACCTTGCGATTGCGACACCCGTGATTGTTTTTAGCCTTGAAACAGCGTCTAAAAGCCCGCTTTGCATTTTATGGGGTAAATCCACTTGAGTAGGGTCGCCCGAGACAACAATTTTCGAACCTCTGCCCATTCGAGTCAAGAACATCTTCATTTGAGAGATTGTTGTATTCTGGGCTTCATCCAAAATAATGAACGATTCGTTTAACGTCCGACCACGCATGTAGGCGAGCGGGCAAACTTCGATCACATCACGTTCCATCAACGCAACAGCCTGATCGTATCCAATCATCTCGTGAATTGCATCCAGCAACGGTCGCAGATAAGGATTGATTTTGGCTTGAAGGTCGCCGGGGAGAAATCCGAGCGACTCGCCAGCTTCGACGGCGGGACGAACCAAAACGATTTTTCGAACCTGCTGGTTCTTGAGTGCTTCGACGGCCATCGCGACGGCCAGATAAGTCTTCCCGGATCCGGCCGGTCCGATTGAGAAAACGAGATCTTTTTTCCGGACCGATTCCACGTAGTTCGCCTGCCCGGGCGTCCTCGGACGAATCTCTTTTCCGAAAGCGAGCGTTTCGATCGAAGCGGTGCGCGCTTTGGGCATGGCTTCACCGGTAACGCGAGCGATGGTTTCGTCGAACAGTGCCGGCGTGAGGTTTCCACGTCGACGCACGATTTCGCTGAGCTGTTCGATGGCGTCGGTGGCGTTGGCAACGTCTACTTCGTCTTCGCCGTTGACTTTAATTTGTCCATTGCGATGCGTAATGCTGACTTTGAATTTGTCCCGCAGTCGTCGCAAGTGTTGATCCCGAGCTCCGAACAGTGGCAATGCCATCTGCGGATCGGTCATCTGAATGGTAGCTTCAGTCATGTTGTTGCGATGGTAAATACACCGCACCTGAAGGGAGTGAGCTCCGACCGCAAGTTCTCGATTGAATTGCCCGACGAAGTAAAACATATTATAGCTGATTGGTAAGGGACAACCGTTCAACTACCGGGTTCGCGCCGGAAAATTTTACTTGTAGGGATCGTACTGGCATGCGTTAGCACGGAAACTCAGGTTTTCAGCATTCTCACTTCATGCTCGTGGACATTTCGCCGCCGGATTACTTTGTGGCGGGAATAGCCTCCAGACTTCTCTGATATTGATCTGCTTGTTCTCAAATGAACTTTCTTCAAATTGAAATTCGTCATGCGGTCATGACGGTTCCATCAAGGACCATTCCGGTTTCAGGATCAGCCGGTTGAAACGATTTTTCGCGGTCAATGTGCTGGCACTTTTCGCCGCATCGCCCGCAGTTTTTACCTGCTCCGAAGGACCAGCCACGATTTTTATCGCAGTCAGGATTTCACCCAGAACTTCCTTCAGAACGGGTTGCACGAAGGATACATTCGCCGTTGCAAAAACGAGATTTCAGACAGACCGCTTTTGCCACGACAAATTGGGATTTGCGAAGTGAGATGGTCCAGAGAGAACGAATATGAAACGAAATCGAAAACTTAAGCGACATAACTACGGCAGCCTCGAAGATCGCCGCTTGCTTGCGGTTTCCGCTTCGCTCGACGCTGGAACACTCAGCATTTACGGTGACTCTGGAGCTAACACGGTCAACGTTCAGCAATCTGGCAGCATGCTCACCGTCACCGGTGACAACAATTTTCAATTTGGAATTGCTGACGTCTCAATGATCGAATTCTTTGGCGCTGCTGGCGACGACTTCTTCGAGAACTTTACTTCGATCGATACGCTCGCCGTCGGACATGATGGTGACGACACGCTAAGAACCGCTGGCGGCACCGACCGGTTGTTTGGCGGAAACGGCGATGACTTGTTGGTGTCCACTGGTGGCAACGACCGATTAGTCGGCAACGATGGTCAGGACACGCTTTATGGAGGAGCCGGTGACGATGCTCTTTACGGGCTCGGCGGCAATGATGTCCTCTTCGGAGAAGCCAACAACGACACATTGGTTGGCGGATTTGGTGATGACGAAATTCAAGGCGGCAACGGCGACGACCTTGCCTACGGTCACTTTGGTGCTGACGAGATCTACGGCAGCGGCGGCAACGACCGACTTTTCGGGCAAGACGATAACGATGTGATCCACGGAGGAACTGGAGATGATGTGGTTCGCGGTGGAACTGGCGTTGATGTGCTGCATGGAAATAGTGGGAACGATCGTATTCTCGGTGATGAAGGTGGCGACTCCATTTTCGGCGGTGACGGTAGCGAAACCATTTTTGCAGGCGATGGCGACGACATTGTCCGAGGCGGTGATGGCAACGATCGGATTTTCGGCGGTGAGGATGACGACGAAATCTACGGCGAAGGTGGAAACGATGTCATTCGCGGCAACAATGGACACGACATTCTGGAAGGCGGAGACAACGCTGACCGAATTGCTGGTGACGATGGAAACGATCGACTTGTCGGCGGCCTTGCAAACGACGTCGTGCTGGGAGACGCTGGTGCAGACACCATTGTCGCGGACTCAAATGACTGGGCTCGTGGTGGAGCCGGTGATGATGTTCTTGAGTTGAGTAACCAAAATGGTGACACGGCTGTCTTCAACGGAAACTATTCGAACTTTGTCGTAACTCAGAACGGTGATTCGCTGATCGTTCGCGATACGACTGGAGCCGACGGTCAAGATCTCGTTTCAGGAGCAGACTCACTGCAGTTCGCAAATGGCACGCGAGCGGCTCAAGCCGAAGTGACACAACGCGTTTATATTCAACCGGTTCAGGTTTCGGACAACAACGGTACCAACACGTCAACTTTCTTTGGAACCGCGACACAAGAGTTTGACATCAAACGCCGCGTCGACGAAATCTATCTGCAAGCCGGTATTGATGTCGAGTGGTTGGACACCAAATCGACCAGAAATACTTTCTTCAATCATGGAAATGGCGGCGGAGCCCGAGCACAGTCTGATCTTAATGCGATCATTACTCAGGGAGACAGCGCCGGGATCGGAAGCCCTAACGGACTTGTCTTGGACATGTATTTCGTCTCCCGAGTGCCAGGTTTTCAGCAGCTGACCGCCAATTCTGCGAACGGACTTGCGTTCCTTGATGCGAATGGAATTACGATGCACACCGGCGACAACCTTCCGGGGTTTTCGAACGGGCGAAGCGTCGTGGCCAGAGTCGCAGCTCATGAGATCGCACACAATCTTGGATTGGGGCACGTCAATGATTCGACCAATCTGATGGATGATGGGGAAGGACTGTATACCAGTCAGATTTCGATTGTCCTCGGAAGCCGGTACTCGCGGCCGATTTAGTGCGGTGACCAGTTCTACCGTGGCCGTATTTTGAATTCCCGATATGATGGATCGTATCGGGGATGATCGTTGGCCCCGCGTTTGAATTTGCAGATTGGTTCCATGAAATCTTTTACACAGCATTCCGGCATTGTCGCACCACTGGATCGATCGAACGTTGATACGGACCAGATCATTCCCAAGCAGTTCCTCAAGCGGATTGAGAGGACTGGTTTCGGCCAGTTTCTGTTTTTCGATTGGCGGTTTGAACCTGATGGTACTGAGAAGCCGGACTTCATTCTCAATCAATCTGCTTTCCGCAACGCTTCGATCCTCGTTGGACGTCAGAACTTTGGCAACGGTTCGAGCCGTGAGCACGCGGTCTGGGCGTTGGATGATTTTGGCGTTCGATGCGTGATCGCAGAATCATTCGCTGACATCTTTTTCAATAACTGTTCCAAGAACGGTGTGTTGCCAGTCGTCTTGAGCACGGAACAGGTTGAGACCATCCATCATAACATTGGTGCCAACGAGAACTATCAGCTCACCATTGACCTTGAGAATATGACGGTCACCGACGGCAAAGGTTTCGACGCGACGTTTTCAATTGATGATTTTCGGCGGCAATGCTTTTTGCAAGGGCTCGATCACATCGCG
>CALLUY010000201.1 GCA_938010615.1 uncultured Pirellulaceae bacterium
TGTTATCTGGCGACATGGTTTCACCACAAGGCATTCAGTCAAGTTCAATTAGATCTCCGAACAAGCCCTTTGTCAAAAACGTCAACCCAATGACCAGAAACACTAGTGAAAACACAGGCAGATAGATCATGCCCCTGCCAGTTGTTCCAGCGTTGATGCACCAGAAAAACACAACGCCACCTGTGCCGCCGACAACAGTCATTGCCAATCCTATGACGAAGTGTTTTAAATCAAATGACCATTTTCTTTCGGGAGTGGTTTTGACGTCGTTCCTCAATGTCGGGTCCGGCGATGAAGGTATAGCAATTCGACGATTGCATGCTGGGCAAATCATTTCACCAGCAACACCTCTTGGACGTATGCGAAATTCTTTTCCGCACTCACAAACAAGTTTGAGTTTTGCTAGTTCCATGAAGAGAGCCTTCAATTTTCAGGAAGCTGGATAACGAATTGCGGTCTATCGATGCGTGGTTATGGCATGGCAATTTTGATTTGGTTTAGTACGCACCGATAGATCGTGCGTTGAACTTTGTCGCCCGTGCGACTTCGTGCAACGTTATTTTAGCTGAGTTGATAGAGAACTTCCAGCGTCAGAATCGTCAGTACCAGCTTGGGCGGTAAGGCGACTCCGCCGCACCCGCGAAGTCAAACACTCAATTATTGTCCCACGCTACTTTGGGTTCAGTTTCCAAGACATTTTGCCGTGTTCCATGTGAAGTTCACCAGTTGTCGATTTCCCATTGCTTGGAATTAATTGGTTGATCATCAACCTCAGTTCTGCCCAAGCAAGTCGATAGTGAACGTATTCTTTTTCGTCTTCCGCAAGTGATGCTAGACGTTTTCCAACAAGTGCCTCGGCGCTACCGGATGTGCAGACAATTTTTCCGGACGATTCATAAAGTTCGTGCCATGAGCGCATGTCAAGTTTTTGATTCTTGTTCTTAATGAGCACGGACGTGAACTCCGAATCTGGCCCAAATTGCGCGTGCGACAAGGTTTCGTTGTCGAAGTAGCCATCACGATCCAGTCGCTCTAGAAGCTTGGAGCATGAAGTTGGCTCAATCTTGCCAAGTAAATGGGGTGCACCACCAACGATTCGATTCTCTGACCAAACAATTGTTCCATCAGTCCACACAGCAACAACAAGTTTCGCGTTGCCGTCAGACGCTAGGCCCAAGTCGTGAGTCGTCACCGCAATAGCTTGTTCAGCATCGGATATCGGAATGAGTTCGTCATCGGGTGTTCTGTAGTAAGATGCCGGCGAGAACAAGTACGCCAGCCCGATAACCAGAACAAGCAAATGTTTCATTGGTTTGCCTAAGTGGGATAACTAATGTAGACAGAAATGGCGTCTGTATATCGCGTAGCCGAAATTGGCAATTTGTCTGTGTGTTTCTTGGAGGAACTCAGTTTACCGAAGGGGGGGCGTCAATGCCAAGCTTTTGTAGGCGGATCATTCCAACACGCGGTTTGCGTTAAGCAGCTACTTACCGATTAGTTTCATTAACTGCTTGAGCGTTTTGGCATTTGCAACGTCGCTCTTGGTCAGACATCCGCGACGAGCTTGCTTGATGCCGTACTTCATATTCAACAGTCCAGCGGTCTTGTGAGCATCCGTGTTGATCACGATCGGAATGCCGTGAGACTTTGCCGCAAGCAAATAGCGATCATTCAAATCCAACCGAATCGGATTTGCATTTAGCTCCAGTAACGTTCCGGTCTCTTTGGCAGCCTGAAAGACGGCATCAATGTCGACATCGTAAGGTTCGCGTTTGTTCAGCAATCGACCTGTTGGATGGGCGACCATCGTCACGTTCGGATTTTTCATCGCCCCAACGATACGATCTGTGATCTGTTGCCGCGGTTGAGATTGGCCGTAGTGAATGCTGGCAATGATCCAATCGCCTTGAGCCAGCACTTGATCCGGCAAATCCATGTCGCCGTTTTCAAGAATATCACACTCGATCCCTTTAAGAATTACGAAGTCATCGTCGGCTTTTTCGTTGATCTCATCGATCGTCGCCCATTGATCAAGCAATCGCTCTTCGTCCAAACCGTTTGCCATCGCGACACGTTTTGAATGATCCGTGATGGCGATGTACTTGAGCCCGATGGCACGCGCGGCATCGGCCATTTCTTCGATTGAGTTCTTTCCGTCGGTGGCCGTCGTGTGCATGTGAAGGTCGCCGCGAATGTCTTTGACTGAAACGAGTTTAGGGAGTTCGCCGGTTTCAGCCCAATCGAATTCTTTGCGAGCTTCCCGTGTCTCGGGTTCAAACACGGGCATCCCAAGTGCTGCATAAACGTCGGCTTCCGATTCTCCAGCGATCCATTCTTGGTCTGCTCCATCTGCGCCGTCCGTCTTGTAGACTCCCCATTCATTGACCTTTAGACCTTTGGCTTTGGCACGACCGCGTACGACAACGTTATGCTCCTTGGAGCCCGTGAAATATTGCAGCGCGGCGCCGAACGACTCTTTTGGGACGACTCGCAAGTCAACCTGAAACTCTTCGTCCAAACGAACTGACATTTTTGTTTCGCCACGAACGATCGTCGAAGTAATCTCATCAAAGCTGGCGAAGTGGTCCATGACCGTTTCCGAAT
>CALLUY010000202.1 GCA_938010615.1 uncultured Pirellulaceae bacterium
TGCAATGTTATGCCCGACTGTTCAACTCCGACGATGAAGACCACACGGTCGATGTCACGCTGCGAGTCGATGGCGAAGTATTCGATGCTCAGAAAGACGTCGCTGTGCCACGCAACAATGCGACGGGACTCGTTTTCGACATGACGAACCTGCTCGATGACCTCGACGCGCCAAAACCGGTCGAGCTACACATTGAAACAACGGACGTTTACGCGCAAGACAATAAGGCCTGGGCGGTCGTCAATCCGCCACGTGAAGCCAACGTGCTGATACTGTCAGACAACAATGAATATTTGGACTTCGTCATGGAGACCAAACGAATCGCCAAACTCGCGAACATCTTTAATGAACTTCCTGAGTACATTGACGATCCGAAGTATCAGGAACAGACAACACTAGGATTTTTCGATTTGGTCATCTTCGACCGCTGTGCACCGAAGACAATGCCGTTGTGCAATGCTGTCTTCTGGGGCTCAAAACCGCCAACAGAGGAGTGGAAAATTGGCGACCCTACCGAACCGACGGCAATCATTGATACCAACAACTCGCATCCGCTGATGGTCGCCGTTCAAATGGGCAACGTGAATGTGCTCAAAAGTAGCGTCGTTGAAGGACCACGCGGCAGCGTTACACTGCTCGACGGCGGAAATGGATCGATCATGCGAGTCGGTGGTCGCGGTGGCTTTCAGGACTTGGTCGTTGGCTTTCCAATGATGGAAATCTCAAAAGAGTTGGACATCTCTGTGAACACAGACTGGATGACCAAACTCAGCTTCCCGCTGTTCATTCAAAACGTGATCGTCGAACTTGGAAACGGCAAGAATTTCGCGGCTGCGGTCGGTGGAAGCCCGGGAGAAATTTTGAACTTCCGAACTTCGCTGCCATTTGAAACCGTCAACGTCACCTCTCCCGAAGGTCGCAAGGCAATTTTGGCTCCGCGTCCCGACAACACGTTTGCACTGACGGGCACCAAAAGCTGTGGACTCTATGCGGTGCAGTCTCCTGATCAGGAATCGCCGGACCTTCTGCTTCCGATCAATCTCTTCGATCGCAACGAAAGCAACCTGACCGTTCGAGAAAAGCTTACCTTGGGCTATGAAGAAGTCACCGGTGAAGCCAAAAGAGAACAAACACGGAAGCAGTATTGGACTTGGTTCTTACTGGCTGCTTTGGTCGTGCTGATGACGGAGTGGTTCATCTACAACCGTCGCGTGTTGATCTAGGGCCTGTGGACTAAAACCAATACAAGCACGACGCGCGAGTTTTGAAGTTGCGCTATTTTTCTTTAGGGGCAAAGCCCCGGTCATTTGCCTAGCCCAGCCCATCGGGCTGGGAACTCGTTTTCTCGAACAATCGTAGGGCCGAAGGTCCGGCCAGTTGACGAGTCAGCCCCTCAAGGCGATGCAATTGGACGGACTTTCAGCCCTTGTTGTTCTGGTGGCTTCAAAACCCAGCCCCGTGGGCTGGGCTAGGTAAATTGCTGGGCCGTTGGCCCGAATCGATGAAAAACGCGCAACATCAAAACACGCAAGCGAGGGGTCAAGAAACTGCGAAAAACTCACTCGCTTGCGCTTTTTGAAGTTGCACGCATTTTTATTCCGAAGGAATTTCAGCCATTAGCCGGAGGTCGAGCGCAGCGACCACCTCCGGAACCACAAGCAATGCACGATTCGATCCTGAAGGGATCGCAGCAAACGCCCGCTGTGATCCCTTCGGGATCATGTTTGCTTTCGACTGAATCCGGTGATGGCGCTGCGCTTATCACCGGCTAATAGCTTGAATCCCTTCGGGATAGGTAGATACACTGCAACCTCAAAACTTGCGCTTCGGGCTTGTATTGATCAATAGAACCTGATCTCCAAGGCCAAAGGGACTCAAGCAGCGTCTTCCATATCTGGAAGTTTATCGATGCGAACTTCGCCTTTTTCGTTCGCTTGCCAAATCTTTCCAGATTCAACATCCAGCGCCGAAAGCCACTGATCGCCGTAACAATACGTATCGACAACTTTAATGTGCCCTAGATCAAGGACCTCACCGTCGACTTGTGGCGTGTGACCCACGATGGCAATTTTTTCATTCATGTGAGGTTCAGGCGGATACTCTTTCACATGCTGCCAGAACATCACTTCGTCCGGTTGCTCATTGAGCGGAAGATACGGATCGTAACAGGCGTGAACAAAGAAGTGCGTTTCCGTTTCGTGGAATCGCAAACAGTGACTCAAGAACGTCAGATGGTCCTGCGGAATGTTCTGCAGCTGTCCGCCGTAGCTTGCGACAGTCGCTTGACCGCCGTGCATCATCCAGAATTCGAGATCCGATCCGCCATTCTGCAAACCTTTGAACATCATGATCTCATGATTTCCGATCAAAGGCACAAAGTGACATTTTGGGATCAGATCGATCAACGTCGCAATCACTTGAGAAGACCCCATGCCGCGATCGACATAGTCGCCCAAGGTGATGATTTTGTCCGCAGGTTTAACTTCAATCGCTGCCAACAATCGATCTAGCGAAATGCCACATCCGTGGATATCACCGATTGCAATCGTCCGTGCCATATTTGAAAGGGTGTTGGGTCTGGGTTGGTGGGTTACGGGACACATTCGTCGCGACGTGATGGGGGATTATAGGAGAAACACCACAATTGAGACAAGCGAGATTACCGCTTCCCGGATTCCACGAACCCGATCCGTGTCACGATGCTCGCAGCCGACACACGCTGGTCCAGATCTAGCAATTCCGTGTCCACGGCCTTGGCTCTGGCCAGCACAGGAGCCACGTTGGAGTTTAGCTGAACTGCATCGCCCTTGACGCGACATGCCAGACGAATATTCCCGAAATATCGAAAGCTGGGCGTTTGAGAGTCTTTTTTTATTGCTTTGATCTCGGACGAATTGGCCGCGACATTTGGTTCAGCTGCGGTGTCAACCTCCAGAAAATTTCTGTCAATAACAGAAAGTTCGGTCGGGGTCACTTTGGTCAGTGAGGCTCTCAAGACAATTTCCATCGCGACATGATGACGCGGCGAAGTTGAGACAACCGGCTCCTCAGCAACGATCGAGATCTGATTTGCCGTAATCCCCAAGCCCTCCGAAAACTTCGGAGCCAGCTTCTCCTTCAACAGCTCTATCAGCTCCGTTTGAAACGCCAACGGTTCCGCGGCGGTCTCGTCGCGATTCTTTCCATCATCCGGAATCTTCTCCGTGGAGTCAGTTTTATCCGTGGAGTCAGATTTCTCCGAACTGGCATCGCGCTCCGCGCTGGCTTGGGATTCGTATTGAGCAATACATTTCCGGAAACGCTGCTCGTCGGCCGCCTCCAATGAATCTTCGTCAACCAATAGGTCAACAATGGTTTCGTCCGACAAGCCCAGCGAATACTTCACTTCGACTTTACTGCCCCGAACAACCACATCGATCGATCGCTCAATATGGCCACGCTCGAACTCGTGACCGCGCACACTGGCTACCCAAGAGAGGACAACCAGAGCAACAACAAGCATTACAGAACCAATAGAACCAATTCGATTTCGCATGCTTTCCATTATCAGCGATTCCAGACAAAAGTCACCCGTTTTCTTGTGACGAGTCCCAGTTATCATAGAGTTGCGGCGGGAAAACATTCCAGCCATCGCTTTCTACTCTCTCGCCAGAACAATCCGTTCTACGAAAAAAAAACAAAATGGACTCAAAACAAATTCTCGATCGTGAATTTCTTGAAATTCGATCTCGCATCCTCGACGTTGCTTCGTCACTTGATCGAATTCAGCGCGCCGACAGCGATGTCTCGAACGACCCTCGAATGCAAAAGCTCACAGAGGCACTTCAGATTGTGTTGACGGACGATCCACATCGAGCCGAAAAGATTCAGATGCTTTTCTCGCGACAGTACGATGAACACTGGAAAGATCAGTTTTCGTTGCCTTCAACGAACTAGTGCCGCGGCAATCCCAAACCTGAAACTAGACGCTGCACTAGAATCTTCATTCAATTGCGTTCAACCGCAGACCATCCTTCGGACTGAAATCCGCCATGTACTATATCGACCCGCACCTTCACATGGTGTCCCGAACCACCGACGACTACGAGACGCTCGCTCGAATGGGATGCGTCGCGATCAGCGAGCCCGCGTTCTGGGCTGGGTACGATCGAGGAACCGTTGACGGATTCAGAGATTACTTTCATCAGCTTACAGATGTCGAACCCAAACGTGCGGCACAGTTTGGCATCAAACATTTCACTTGGCTGTGCATCAATGCCAAGGAAGCTGAAAACGTTTCGCTGTCGCGCGAAGTCTTAGCGATGATTCCTGAATTCCTCGACTGCGACAACGTTTTGGGCATCGGCGAAATTGGACTCAACAAGAACACGCCCAATGAAGCCACCGTTTTCCAAGAACACGTCCAACTTGCCGTCGATCACCATCAGCAGATCCTGATCCACACGCCGCACTTGGCGGACAAATACCAGGGAACACGAATGATCCTTGATATGCTTGGCGATCACTCCGGTATTGATCGCTCGCGGGTGTTAGTGGATCACGTTGAAGAGCACACCGTGAAAGCCGTTCTCGATGCAGGATTCTGGGCTGGCATGACACTGTACCCAGTAACGAAGTGCACTCCGGCTCGCGCTGTCGACATTATCGAAATGGTTGGCGCTGAAAGGTTGTGTGTGAATTCGGCAGGCGACTGGGGACCTTCCAAACCAACCGCCGTCCCCGACTTGGTGATGGAAATGCGTCGTCGCGGCCACGCCGAATCGCTGATCAAAAAAATCGTTTACGATAACCCTCGCGAATTTTTCAGCCAGAGCAAGAAGTTTGAGTTGCGGAACCCGGCAGATCGAGTTGGGTTTGACACTTGAATCGTTGCCTCACAGTTCTTTGTGTTCTTAGCTTGCTGATCACTTTGTGCATCGCCGGCCCTGATACTCGTGCCCAAGAAGAAGACCGGAACAAGCCACCGATCAACTACGACACTGCGCAGCCCGACGACGAAGTGGCAAGATTGGTGAAGCAATTGGAACAGGGCAACATCTCGTTGGATTGGAACGCCAAACATGGCTGGTTACCTTCGGTATTGAAATCGCTCGATATCTCGCGATCCTCTCAGACGCTCGTGTTCTCAAAAACGAGCCAACAGAATCGCAAGATCCGACCATCGTCTCCCCGAGCCATCTATTTCAATGACAACGTATATGTTGGATTCGTTCAGCAAGGCGACTTCCTAGAAATCGCCGCGGTCGATCCAGCGCTTGGCGCGACCTTCTACACCATCGATCAGACTCAATCCGATAAACCGAAGATCACTCGCGCGACCCATCAATGCATGTCTTGCCATGACACGCACAAAACTCAGGACGTTCCCGGATTTTTGGTTCGTTCCGTGTACCCAAAGAAAAGCGGCCATCCTGACTTCAGGCTCGGTACGACAAGCACCGACCATACAACGCCGCTCGAGGACCGATTTGGTGGCTGGTACGTCACAGGCGAACACGGTGACATGCGACATCGCGGCAACGTCTTTGTCGATGACAAAATCAAAGGATCGATTGATCGCGAAGCTGGAGCAAACAAGCAATCCCTTCCGCCGCAGTCTCGTCCCGACTCACACCTTGAGCCGACCAGTGACATCGTGGCTTTGATGATCCTCGAACATCAAACTCAGTTTCACAACCGCGTAACGCAAGCATCGTACACGGCTCGACAAGTTCTTCACCATCAAGCCGAAATGAACAGGCTCTTCAACCGGGATGCTGCCTATCGCAGCGATTCAACAAAACGCCGCCTCGATTCCGCAGCCGAAGAATTGGTTGAGTATCTGTTCTTCTGCGGTGAGTTTCAATTGACGTCACCGATCAAAGGTAACTCTCGTTTCGCCAAACAGTTTGAAGCAAACGCAATTCGCTCCGCTCGCGGACGCAGTTTACGCGATCTCGATTTGAAGACGCGACTCCTCAAGCATCCTTGCAGCTATTTGGTCTACACGGATTCGTTTGTCTCGCTGCCAGACTCCATCATGAGCATTGTCAAAACTCGAATGCTCGAAGTCCTGACCGGTGCGGACAAAACCGAAGCTTTCGCACATCTTTCGGATTCTGACCGCGAGAACATCCTCAAAATCCTGACCGAAACGCATCCGCTGTTTCGCGACTGATCACTTTAGCAACTTTTATTGTTTGGCCACGATCTTGCAACGCTATCCAAGATCACAAAAACATTGCCAATATGCGTTCATTTGTTGCTAAATCGCAACATGCGTTCATGCATTGGTGATCTTTCGAAACGTCGCCACTAGGACCAAAAATGAAGTCAACTCTATCCATCGAACAAACTCAGAACCGAGGACTGAAACAGTCTGCCAAAGAATGGGCTGGGTGGATTGCCGCAATCGTTGCAGCGAATAGAACAAAACAATTGCGAGATTCGCCAACCAGCAAGCCGACCAATTTGCAAGACAAGCTGATCATGGATTTCCTTAAGCGTCATGCGATGCTCAACAAACACGCTGACTTCTTTGAACGGCTACATATCGATTTTTGGCAGGGCGAAGGAGGAATCGAATTCTCACAAAACTGCGACCATCGATTCGAAGATCTCTTTCTCGCCAAGCAAAAGTTCGAATTCGATCAACTAAGGGAAGTTTGGAATCAACTCCGACCGAAACACATTATTGAATTCGGTTGCAATTCTGGACTGCTATTAAACTACTTGACCACTCAGCTTGAGGGAGTTCAATCTTCAACTGGCATTGAGATCAATGCGCAACAAGTCCAACAAAATCAAGCTTCTGATTCGTTCGACCCTCGAATTCAATTTACCGCGACCGAAGGAGGGGAGTGGCTCTTTGAAAACGCAACCGCGAACTCACTCTACGTTTCCAACGGAGGCGTTTTGGAATATTTCAAACGTGAGAGGCTCGATGAAATGCTGACGCACATTACAGCCCAGTTGAGACCGGCCGTCTTCTTTGCTTCTGAACCGGTCGCGGACGATCATGACTGGACACTGTCGACCGAATCGATCCCGTTCGGCGAGGAGCTATCTTTCTCTCATAACTACACAGACCTTTTTGAATCCAACGGATTCAGTATCGTGCATCAACGTGCCGTCCAGTTCGACACCTGGAAAATGGTGGCCACCATCGCAACGTGTCGATAGCGACGAAAATCTGGACGACTACATGTTTGCGGTCGTGGACAACATTTTTGGCAATGCGGCACTTAACGCGGCACTCTTGGGAACGGGAATTGAAATCTAAATCACCGTTTGCTTTGCGTCGAAACGGCCCATCCTCAACGTCAATTTGATGTTACACTGCGTGAATGAAACGTTTTGAATCGCAACTAAAAACATCGCTTGTCGTAACGATCTGCCTTTTGCTGATCGGTTGCGACCAAATGGCGGGCGAATCCAAGGCACCGTCAGCGAGCGAAATGCCTCCAGCAGAGACCGTGTCAAAATCCGTCAACAAACCTGCGGACCCGATTACGTTTGTCGACTTCGAGATCGGCAACGGTTTGCCGCCGATGAAAGTTCCGGCAGACAATCCGATCACGCCAGAGAAAATCGCATTAGGAAAGAAGCTGTTCTTTGACACGGTGCTGTCAGTAGACAACTCAATGTCATGCGCGACTTGCCACGACCCAGAACAAGGTTGGGGCAATGGCGAAAAATTCGCCGAAGGAGCCAGCGGCATCCGCGGCAAACGCAATGTACTAACGATTATGAACGCGGGCTTCTACAAATATCTTTTTTGGGATGGGCGTGTGAAGACGCTCGAAGAACAGGCGCTCGTTCCGGTCTACGAACCTACCGAAATGGGAATGAAATCCGAAAGCGAACTGATCAAGCGTATCGGCGAGAACGACGAATACAAAACTCTGTTTACCGAAGCGTTCGACGATGGCATCACCGCTGCTAACATCGCCAAGTCTCTGGCAACTTTCCAACGAACCATTTACGTGAAGGAAACTCCTTACGATCGATACGTTGCCGGTGACAAAACCGCGATGTCAAAGTCCGCCATTCGCGGCGAGAAAGTTTTCTTCAACCGTCGCAAGGCAAATTGTGGCAGCTGCCACCCAGCGCCAATGTTCACCGACCAGCGTCCCTACAACATCGGCATCGGTATGGACGCATCCGAACCCGATTGGGGTTTCCACCACACCAAAGGTTGGGCGTTTTGGGGCAAGTTCCGTTCGCCATCACTTCGCGGCATCGATCAAACGGCTCCTTACATGCACGATGGTTCGCTGGCGACACTTGAAGAAGTCGTCGACTACTACGATCGGGGCGGCATTGATCACGAATACACCGATGTCGCGATCCAAAATGTGGGACTTACCCGAATGTCTGAGCGTGACAAGAAAGATTTGGTTGCTTTTTTGCGCGAAGGTCTGCGTGAAATCAAGGACGGCGAATAAGTTCAGTTGCCTGATGTTTGCGCTGATTTTTGCGTCTTCGCCTTCGGTCGCAATATCGCTGCGGTGTGAATCTTTCTGTTTTCTGAATTTCTTCGGGAAGAGCGCGTGCCCGCGGTGTCCTAGTGATGAAAGCACGATTTGGAGTTGGATTTGACGCAGCCGATCACAGCAAACGAAATTGCAGAGTTGCTGGATCGTCATGCAAATCCGCTGCGGCTGTTTGCGTCTCAGTGGTCGAATTCACCCGATGATTGTGTGCAGGAAGCATTCGTTCAACTCGCCGGACAAGCAGAAACGCCCGACAACCCAATTGCTTGGCTTTATCAGGTCGTTAGGCGTCGAGCCCTGAATGATCTGCGAGGCTCGAAGCGACGAATCAATCGCGAGCAGAGTGTTGCTCGGGCTGAATCGAAAGCGAACGATCCCGCAGAACGAATGTTGCTCAACGAAGAACAACAGCAAATACAAAATATGCTCGACGATCTACCGGCCGAGTCGCGAGAGATCATCGTGCTGCGAATTTGGAGCGGCTTGACGTGGAAAGAGATTGGCGACCTGACGGGTTGCTCAACCAGTGCAGCCCAACGTCGCTTTGTTGCGGCGTTAGAACTGATGAAAGAAAGTTTGAATCAAAATGTCTGATGAAACAGAATTGAATCCTGAACTGGAGGGCCTCGCAGCGAGTTTGCGAAGTGTGCCGGCTCCAAAAGCGAACATCGATCGTGATCAACTGATGTACGACGCAGGCTGGGCGGCGGCAATGACCAACGGCAATGCGAACGTTTCCGTTGGAAGCCGTGGACTTGCTTCGCTGACGATGTCGTTCGCTTGCGGCGTTGCCGTCGCGGCGGCGGTCTTGCTTTCTGTTGTTCCGTTTTCTGGAAATCAAACTTCAACAGTTGCCAGCTCAAATATTACTTCGAAAAATCCGGCTGCAACTGACGCGACTGCAAACAGCGAACTATTAGTTGCGAGTATGGCCGATGAGGCAACAGACCAAAATGACTTGCTTGACTGGATTGAAAATTTGCCTCCCGGCCAGAGCGTCAATTCCGGTTTTTCATCAAGCCCATCAGCTGCAACGTTGGCTAGTCGCAGTCCGAATGTCGGGCTAACAGCGACCAGTCGACCTCATCGCCCAAAGACTTCCAGACAACTTCTAAATGAGTTGATGCCCGGAGCATCCTCACAACCCACAGCTTTGACGTGGTCGATGTGGGCGAGCCCATTAACTGGACAGTGATCATCAACGTAAAGAACTCACGCTCCGGACAGACTTTTTCTCTGAATTTGAATCTCAACAGGCACTGAAATGTTCGCACGCAAACTAACGCTATCAGCTTTCACGACCCTGATCGTCGCTTGCTCTAGCCTGACTCTTGCAGCTGATATCACTGTAATTGAAGGCCGCGAAATTCGGCCGCACGGGGCATCGCCAGTCGGTGAATTCGGCTCAATCTTCAAGCTGGAAATTACTCCCGCGTCCGAACCTTCGCCAGCTTTCAAATACAGATTCTCGTTGCCGCCACACAAGACGATTGCCGGCAATTCGATCACCCATTATTTGCGTTCTCTGGGAGAGAATGGACTCGACTATCCCTGGGAAGTCGTAGAGAAAGAAACCAATCACGAAGTCAACCAATGGTATGGACTTGAGACAAAATCGTCCGACATTCCGATCGACAAATTGAAGAATGCGTCGGCTGCGTTTGACGGCTATGTCAATAACCATCTACGAAGAGCTTCCATGTGTCGCGACACCGACTGGGGGCTAGCCGTCGAAGATCTCAAAGGGCTGGAAACGATTGCGTTCCTCCTTCCCAGCGTTCAACAAACGAGAGCGATGGCACGCGCATTGACGCTGCAATTTCGTTTGGCGATCATTGAGAAGCGTTACGACGACGCCGTTGAACTTTTGCGAATGACTTACAAACTGGGCCAAGACGTAAACGAAATGGGATTCCTTGTCTCTGGCCTCGTTGGGATCGCAGAAGTTGGAATGGCGAACAATGGCGTACTGCACCTGATCTCCAGCGAGGACGCTCCCAACATGTATTGGGCACTCGCTGAACTACCAACTCCCGTCATTGACCAACGACGGGCGATGCGTCTCGATTCAAGCATGCCTATTCGATTGTTCCCTGAATTGATGGATATTCGAAATGCCAAACATTCTGATGATGAATGGAAGAGGTTACTGCAGAAATACACGGGCGACTTCACAACAATTAGCGCGTTGGTTCAGCGAAGCCCAAACGACGCTGCACAAGCGGCCAATTCGGTTTCGCTTGCGATGGGATTGGCAGGGTACTCCCCGGCAAAGAAACGAATGATCGAACGTGGATACGGTGGCAAAGAAGTGGCAAAGATGAGCGTATCTCAAGTGATCCTGACCGACGCAGCTCTGGACATTGAATCGCTTTCGCAGGAACTTGAAAAAGCCATCTATCTCCCATACACCGACGCACAAAAAGTGACATCTGCATGGGAAGAGAAAGTTCGTCGCATGTCGCCGACGCGGTTCGGTGCAATGATCACACAGATGGTTTCCCCTGCCATCCTCACCGTTCGAGCTTCGGGCTACAAAGCCCAAACAATGGTCAACCTGCTGATGGCAATCGAATCACTTCGGAATCACGCGGCTGTGCACGGAAAGTTTCCAGAATCACTCCAAGAGCTTGAACTGCCAGTCCGCGAGAATCCAATGACGAATAAGCCGTTCAAGTACTCGCTCGAAGACGGCAATGCGGTGCTGCTCTTGGAAAAAGGAAGTCGCCAAATCGAACGATATGAAATCTCGATCAAAAAATAAGCAACCAATCTATCGTCGCGAAACAACCACAACAAACTGAACCGAGGAAACCTCATGCTTTTCAAACGCAACCTTTTGACATGCTTTTGCATTCTCGTCGTCGCGACGATGACGGGATCGTTTGCCTATTCTCAAAACCCCCCGGACGCCGAACTCAAAAGCTTTATGACATCGGATGTTATTGGCGTCGCCTACGTAGACATTGAGAACATGGACCTCAAAGAATCCGTTTCCCTGCTGGCAAAGATGGGATTCAAGGAGACGATGCGATATGAACAGGTTCTTGAGCAGCTTCCCGAAGCAGAAAAAGACGTCGCCAAATTGAAAGAAGCAGGCCTTTCGCGAGCCTATGCTCTTTTGAGAACTTCCGACATTCAGGCAATGGGCACTTCATTCGTCATGCCTCTTCGCGACGGAAGCAATCCACAACCAGCGATTGAAGCCTTCCAGGAAGTCGTCGCAAAACTCTCCGGAGACAAACCGCCAACTTATGAGGTTGGTCACCGCGATAGTGCGCTAATCGCATCTTCTGCCATGCAATTTGATCGTTTGAAAGGCGAAGTGCTGGAGATCACTGCTGATCGCACCGCGATATGGGATGCGATTGGCAAGGGTTCGGTCGGATTCGTCATATTTGGTGACGAAGATTCGCGCCGCGTTGTGAAGGAACTCATGCCAAAACTTCCGCCGCCGTTTGATTCACTCAATGGTGACCTGATCGCGGACAACACCAAGTGGATCGGCATGTCACTCAAGCTTGATTCAACACCGGCATTGAATATTGAAATAGAAGCATCCAACGAAAATTCTGCGAAATCATACGAAACGGTAATCAGTGACGCGTTAAAAATGGCCAAGTTTTTACCGCAAGTCCGGGATGTGATTCCTAAATCAGAAATCAAGTTTATTTTCGATGCGATGGCTCCCAAAAGAAACGGAAACCGAATTTCGATTTCGGCATCGCAGCTAACAAACGATCTGGACCGACTCGCCGAAGTACTTGCTCCTCAGGTACGAGCCGTTCGTGCCGCCGCAGTTCAAACTCAGAAACTAAATACGATTCGGCAGCTCATGCTGGGGATGCTGAACTACGAATCGGCGTATCGCCACTGGCCGACGCAATACAGCGCAAGCGAAGATGGCCAGCCGCTTCTCAGCTGGCGTGTCCACGTCCTGCCGTTTCTAGATCAAAACGAACTGTACAAGCAGTTCAAACTCGATGAACCTTGGGATAGCGAACACAACATCAAGCTTGTCGCGCAGATGCCAGAAGTCTTTTGGGACATGAGGACCGCAGCGCTCGAAGCCAACAAAGCTGGCAAAACAGTATTCCAAGTGCCGGCTGGCGAAGGCCTGATGTTTGATGGCACCAACGAGTTTAAGTTCAAAGACATCACGGACGGTTCGAGCAACACGATCGGGTTGGTGGCGATGCCGATCGAACACGCTGTCCCGTGGACCAAGCCAGCCGATTGGAATGTTGACCTTGAAAATCCGCTTGAAAAGTTGAAAGCGGAAGGAAGAACGCGAGCGGAAGTTGGCATCTGCGACGGCTCGGTGCGCAGCCTTTCTTTGAAATCACCTAACACTTGGCGACAACTGGTCGGGCGTGAAGACGGTGAAGTCGTCGATGTCCGTGAGCTGGATTGACGATCTAGATTAACTAGCAAACTGAACACAGTCGCCTTTCGCTCCGCGAAAGCAGCGCCCGTTACGCTTCTTT
>CALLUY010000203.1 GCA_938010615.1 uncultured Pirellulaceae bacterium
GAGTCGCGTAAGCGGCCGGGTGGCAGAGGAATGGACAATCAATCGCGAGGAAACGCACCCGAGGCCTCACGGCCATTCGGCTCACTTTTGCAGCGTGAGCCGAGACGCGTAAGCGGCCGGGTGGCAGCGGAGTGGACAATCAATCGTGAGGAAACACCCCCCAGCCCGTCATCGGCTGTGACTTCGCCCGGCGGTTCCGCGTGAGCACAAGCAACGGAAAAGCCAACGGTAACCAGCACCAGAAATGTTGAACAAATTCGATTGGACAAAGGTAACTCCATTCAAAAACAAACGCTTCGCTTTCGAAGAAACGAAACAGCTATACTGTTGAACATCGCTGAAACGCGTCTTCGGAGAAGTGATCAATCGTATACACGATAAGAAACACCAATCAGGACACAAGTTTTTATTTAAGCTGCTCAAACGTGAAAGTCCGCGAACTTTTCTGATGAATTGGTCAGGATCACAGCGGAAACTCAACCGGTGGAGACGGAGGCGGCTATTTCGGAACGGACACTTCGCGAGCACGCATCGTGAACGGCTCAATTTCTACAAACACTGCCGGGTGAAGAAGGTGGAGCGATCTTCAAGGATGGCAACCTCTCGGTTCTTAGTAGTGCCTTCGCTGGTAACTTCGCGACGACGGACGGTGGAGCGATCTTTACGGGCGAATTGGGACGGTTGACTCAGTCGGGCAACTCGTTCACCGGCAACTTGCCGAACAACATCGTCCAATTTTTTCTGTAAGCAAAAGCAGAAAGTGGCTGTCTTATTGGCTGTCGTGTTCGATAAAACGCGGCAGCCAAATTTCATTCAGCCTTTAATTTGTGGCTTATATCAAAACTCGACAAAAAATTCTGAGATGGGCCGGCGTTTGCGTCACTTCTCCGTCATCGGCGGAGGTCTTGATCGTCGATCCTGTCTTCCTCCGCCAACTCACGAATCGGAAGTTATTGTGAATATTCCACGCTCATTTGCCGCCGACATCAGTTCCGAGGATGTGTTGGTAGAAACCAGTGTCTGGGAGTCGATCCGCCAGTATGGTTGTTGCGAGTTCAGAAATGTTGAAGTCTGCTGCGAATCGGGTGTCGTTTATTTGGACGGGGCGCTGGACAGCTTCTATCTGAATCAAGTCGTTCAGGAAGCGACTTTGCGATCGGCCGGCGTGCAGAAAGTCGTTAATCGAATCCACGTCCGATCGGACATGTAAAACGTCGATGCAATCTTCAGGATCACAGGCTGCGGTTTGGTTGCTTTCGGCAGTGGCTATCGTCGTGATCGCGGCCACAATTGTGATGGCGTCAAGAATTCTGATGCTGATTTTCTTGAGCCGGTTGTTCGGAGTCTTTTTGACTCAATGCAGCGAACTGATTGAGAAGCACTTGCCGACGGCTATCGCGCCAACCTCCCAATCGTGACCACCGTTTTGTTGTGGATTGCCTGCAGAATGATCTTCGGTTTGGGATTGAGCTTGGATAGTAGGTTCGAGCAAGCTTCGGTGCGACTTGATTCTTTGGTGGATACTTGTTGACGCACTGGTAGATAAAGAAATGCCAAGCGTTCTAATACAAGCCCGAAGCGCAAGCGAGCGGATGTTTCCGAGGGTTTCCGGATACCTCGCTTGCGCGTTTTGAAGTTGCGCACATTTTTATTCCGAAGGAATTTCAGCCATTAGCCGGAGGTCGAGCGTAGCGACCACCTCCGGAAAGCTTAAGGATGCACGATTCGATCCCGAAGGGATCGCAGCAAACGCCCGCTGTGATCCCTTCGGGGTCATGTTTGCTTTCGACCGAATCCGGTGATGGCGCTGCGCTTATCACCGGCTAAAAGCTTGAATCGCTTCGGGATGGGCCGGGATGGGCCGATATAGCGCAACATCAAAACTTGCGCGTCGAGCTTGTATTGCAACCGAAAAATTCCTATTCAGACGACAGATTGAATTCCAGCGTGTTGTCTCCCCGACTGATCTCTGCTGTCAAACCTGAAGTGCTGGCTTTGTGGTACTTCTCCGGTACCGATTCGTCCAGGGAAAACGGAGACTTGCCGGTTGGCAAGCTCATCATTGCTGATTCATCCACTTTAGGGCGTATCGAAACCTGATGTTTCCCAATAGCCACTCCATCCCCGCTCTTGTAGGTCGTCACCTCGACGATTTTTCCGTCTTCAATGCTTCCGAACGCACGTCGCGAGTCAGTGACAAATACGATTTGGCCTTTGCCAAGTGGTTTTCCATCGACGTTGACCACGCCGTTCACTTTGCCAAGGGGGATTCGCCCGTCTCCGCAGCCAGACATTGTCGTCAGCACAATCAGTAAGCTGAGGGATAGCAACTGAATACCGGAAAGAGACTTAAGTTTGCTCATCAGGGTTCCACACGATCTGCATCAATGAACTGATAACGTACTTCAAGTGATCGAAACAGAATTTAGAATTCAGTCACCGATACGACCTCACCTGCTGCTCGCGACGACAGAGCCATGTACGCATCCTGATTCATGTCCTGATTGAGTGCGTGCACGGATCCATCGCACAATCCGAACTGAACCAATCCTCCTGCGTGAAGAGATCGGAAAGCCAAGCCATCTCCCCATTGCGGGTTCGCACGAGTAGGCCAATTGGTAGGGTCGGCGAAGTGGTCGTTTTTCCAATTCATTGGATAGCTGGTTAAAGCCCAGCTTTGACTGCCGAAGTTTTGGTTGATGCTGAAGACACCGATGCATTCACCAATCAGAATAGTATTCGATGTCCCATCAGAAATTTCTCCCATTTTGGCTGCCCAGTCGTATCGGCCGATCACGCCGCGAATTGGTTGCTTTGCCCAAGTGTTGGCAAATGGAGGCCACTGCCCGTTTGCCGGGTCAGCCCCGACTCCGAATGAACCTCCGCCAAAGTGGTCGCCAGAATTTGCGGCGTAATCGCATTCGGCGATTTCAGGTCCGCCAGCAGCGAGCTGGGATGATTCATTGTCATAGTGAGTAACGTCTGCGTGTGGATTCGAGGGACAGGTGAAGCCGGGCGGAGTCGTATCCATCAGGATCACATTGGCAGCATCAAAACCGGGCAGGCGGTGATTTCCAGTTGCGTGAAGATTGTTCTGTTCCATGAACGGAAGAATTTTTACCGTCCAATTCCACCGACTCCAACCGATCCAAGCACCATCCGGTTCGTAGGTCGGATGCCAAAACTCACCCGACGGAAACTGCTGATGTGCGCTTTCGTAGTTGAGCATTGAAAGGGAGATTTGGCGAATCTGATTGGCGCACTGTGTCCTGCGTGCGGCTTCGCGAACTTGCTGGACTGCAGGCAGCAACATTCCGATGAGGATCCCGATGATCGCGATCACGACCAACAGTTCAACAAGCGTAAATCCAAATTTATTGTGACGAGCTTTCATAATATAAATCCTGACGAATTGAAGCGGTTCGCGGTAAGAGCTTGGTGGAGTTCCCAACGATTGTATAGGTTACCATTGAAACAGTGTAAATTCACATCGGCTCCGAAACTCGCCTAAGTCGCAATTTGAAAATAGATTGCGGCAAAAGTGAAAGGCGAAAGTCATGTATGCCTCTTTACCGTTCCAGTTTTCACTGATGAGCCGTCATTTGCACTCGATGGGCTCGTCGCGGACATGGTGAACGATTTGTTGTCAGTCCATTCGTTGCATCATCAGGAAGCGTCCCAAAAATTGTTAGAAGTTGAAAAGTGGTCTCCCGAAGGCGACACTGTCGCCCTTCGAAATATTCAACTTTGACGTCGGCAGCAACCGACGGGGAGACCACAATGGAAGACCTTACCCTTATCGAGACCCTTGGACAAGTTTCATCGAGTGAAGCTGGATCTATCTTTCGCAATTTTCTTCGCGGCGGTGTTCGCCAGATGATTTGCGAAGTGATGGCTGCTGAAGTCAACGAACTTTGCG
>CALLUY010000204.1 GCA_938010615.1 uncultured Pirellulaceae bacterium
GGGCGTTGGCGGAACGCAGTGAGTCCCTTGGATCTCTTTCGTTTAACGGCGGTGCCGTTCAATGAAGCTAAAGTCTCGGTGGCATAGGCCTCTGGCCTGTGTTCTGCATGTCCACAAGCCAGAGGCTTATGCCACCTCCCCGACTACAACGCCCCTACTGAAAAGCCAAAACGAAGTGTGGTGTCACCTTCATAGAACGGCATTGCCGTTAAATGACTCGTTCAGCACTGAATCGTCATCAGCCGGCCAGAGGTCTAAGCCACCTTAGCCAATCTTCTCTCGGCCACCCATATAAGGCCGCAACGCTTCCGGAACCGTGACGCTTTTGTCGGCGTTCTGGTGATTCTCCAAAATCGAAATCAAAGCTCGGCTAAGGGCGAAGGCGGTGCCGTTGAGTGTGTGGACGAAGTTCGTGCCTTTGACGTCTTTCTTCTTGTAGCGAATATTCAAACGGCGAGACTGATAGTCGGTGCAGTTTGACGTCGAAGTGACTTCTCCGTATTCGCCTGCGTCGCCGCGTCCTGGCATCCACGCTTCAAGGTCGTACTTCCGGTAAGCCGGCCCGCCAAGGTCACCTGTCGCAGTATCGACGACGCGATAGGGAACTTCGATGGCGTCAAACAAATCGCATTCGATTTGGCGAAGCTCTTCGTGGACCTTGTCGCTCTCTTCAGGCAACGTGAACGCGAACATTTCGATCTTGGTGAATTGATGAACGCGATACAGCCCTCTTGATGCACGACCGGCGGCGCCTGCTTCGGTGCGGTAGCAATGGCTGATGCCGCAGAGTTTGATTGGGAGTTCTTCGTCGGAAACGGTTTCGCCAGAGTAGAGTCCGCCGAGCGTAATTTCAGCGGTTCCGATTAGCGAAATGTCTGACTCTTCGATGCTGTAGATTTGCGTTTCGGGACCGCGAGGGTTGAAGCCGATCCCTTCGAGCACGCTGTTTCGTGCAAGGTCAGGGGTCATCGTTGGCGTGAATCCTCTGGCCACCAATTCGTTAACGGCGAACTGTTGAAGGGCCAAATCCAACAAGACCAATTCACCTTTGAGGAAGTAGAAGCCGGCTCCGGTGGTTCGTGCTCCACCCTCGAAGTCGATCCAGTCATGGTGTTGACCGAGTTCCAGATGGTCCATGACTTCAAAATCGAACTTTCGCGGCGGCGTTTTGCCATCAGAGATCTTCAGGTTGGCTTTGTCGTCTTTTCCAATCGGCGCGTCCGGATGTGCCATGTTGGGGACGAGCTTCTGAATCGCGAGAACCTGTTCGGCGAGCTTGTCGTGTTCTTCTTGAGCGGCCCCTTTTTGCTCACGAAGTTTGCGAGCTTCTTCCTTGAGGGATTCACGCTCCGCATCGTCGCTGGCTTTGCCGATTTGCTTCGAGGCAGCGTTTGCTTTTTGATTTAGCTCTTCGGATTCTTGTAACTTGGCTCGCCGACTCGTTTCGAGTTCGACGAAAGAGTCGAGTTTGATGTTCAGGTTTCGGTTGGCGCAGTTCTCTTTAACGGCGTCAATGTTTTCGAAGATGAATTTGCGGTCGAGCATTGTGGCTGATGAGTAGGGCGAAGGGCCAGAAAATTGAGAACGCATAGTACCAAAACGGAATTGGCATCGAAATGCCGAGTCGCTTAGGCTGGATGAATTGAGGTCAGCACTGGAAGCTGATTGCGGTAAAAGGTAGACTTCGGTGGCTGTTAATTGAACCAAATTCCGTGATCTTTCCATGTTTGACTCGCTACAAGACAACCTTAAAGGTGCCTTTAAATCGCTCCGCGGCAAAGGCAAGCTGACCGAAGGCAATATGCGCGAAGGCCTGAAAATGGTCGAGCAATCGTTGCTTGAGGCAGACGTCAGCTACGACGTCGTCAAACAGTTCATGCATTCGATCACCGATGAGGCACTCGGCGAGAAAGTCCTGCTGGCGCTCGAGCCTTCTGAGCAATTCATCGGTATCGTGAATCGCGAGTTGGTGAACTTGCTGGGACCCGTTGAAGATGGGCTCAACCTGAGCAAAGACGTCAACATCATCATGATGTGTGGCCTGCAAGGGGCGGGTAAAACGACGACGTGTGGAAAGCTTGCGAAGCTTTTGATGCGGGAGAAGATCAAGCCATTGCTTGTCGCGGCTGACTTGCAACGTCCTGCCGCGATCGATCAGCTGCACGTCATCGGCGAACAGGTCGGCGTCAACGTGTACTCGGATCGTGAGAACAAAGATCCGGTTCAGGTTTGTCGCGACGCGGTTGCCAAAGCGAAAGCAGACGGTTGCAAGGTCGTGATTCTCGATACCGCGGGCCGATTGGCGATCGATGAAGAGCTGATGAATCAGCTGAAAACGATCGACCGCGATGTGCAGCCGGATCATGTGTTCCTTGTCGTTGACGGCATGACGGGTCAGGATGCGGTTCGCAGTGCTGGTGCTTTCCACGAGGCGCTCGAACTCAACGGCGTCGTGATGACGAAGCTCGACGGTGACACCCGTGGTGGTGCTTTGCTGTCGGTGAAGCATGTGACGGGCGTTCCGATTCGCTTCATTGGTGTCGGCGAGCATCTGGACGATCTGGAAGTCTTCCGGCCCGAAGGCATGGCCAGCCGAATCCTTGGTCAGGGCGACATCGTTGGCTTGTTCGAACAGGCCAACAAGCTGGTCGACGAAGACGAACAGAAGCGGATGCAGGAGTCCTTGGAAAAGGGCCAGTTCACGATGGACGACTTCCGCAATCACATGCAGAAGATCGCCAAACCCGGCTTGATGATGAAAATGATGGGCATGTTGCCTGGCATGGGGCAGATGAAGGACTTGATGGCTCAAGTCAACCAAGACGAACAATCTTCACAGATTAAGCGTATGGTCGGCATCATTGACAGCATGACGGCCAAGGAGCGAAAAGATCCCTCGATTGTCGATGCTCGACGGCGACAGCGAATTGCGACCGGTTCCGGTGCGGGAGCTCAGCAGGTCAACGAGCTGATGAAGCAATATGACATGATGAAAGGCATGATGACCGGGATGGCGGGCATGGGAGCCGGCGATCGCATGGAGAAGATGCAGGAAATGCAGCAGGCGATGATGGATCCGTCGCAAAAGCGGCTTCCGGGTACCAAAAAGGGCACCGGTAAGAAGCTGACGAAGAAGCAGCAAGCCAAACGTGCAAAAGAACGGGCAAAGCAGCTGAAGCAGATGAAGAGAGATAAGAAAAACAATCGAAGAAAGCCCGGAGAAGATGCGGTTTAGCGCTTCTCGAATGCCGAATATATCGTTAACATGCGAGGCTTAAATTGGCCTAAGTGCGATCTGGAAACGATTTCACCCGATAAAAACCGGGATATGTTGGACGGTTGCGGTCGCAGTGCATTATCGCGTTGCCCGTTTGAAGGCTAAAGTCGCGTAAATGCGGCCTACAAAACATTAATCCGCTGAATTTCAGCACCCAAGACAACGAAGGAAACGAAAGTGGCAGTTAAAATCCGCCTGAAAAAGATGGGACGAACGCATCGTCCATTTTTCCGTGTTTGTGCCATGGATACGCGTTCTCCACGCGATGGCCGTGTGATCGAGCAATTGGGAACTTACGACCCAATGGTTCCAGAAACCGATGCTCGCGCGATCCTCAACGGGGAACGAATCAGTTACTGGCTTGGTGTTGGTGCTCAGCCATCTCCAAAAGTCGGAACGCTGATCAAGAAGTACGGCAAAGATGGCTCGCATCTTGAAGCTCAAGCCGAAGCGATCACTCGTCTTGGTGGCCGTCGGGCTGCTGCGATCGAGGAAGCTCGTGCGGCAATTGCCAGCACCAAGATGCCTGACGTGACCAAGCCAGCTGAGGACGAGGCTGCTGCACCTGCAGATGGCGAAGCCAAAACAGATGAGGCAGCTGCCGACGCTCCAGCGGAAGAGAAGAAAGAGGCTCCTGCTGAAGAGGCAAAGGCCGAAGCGCCTGCTGAAGAAGCGAAGGCTGAAGAAAAAACAGAAGCACCTGCTGAGCCAGCTGCCGAAGAGAAGAAAGCTGAGTAGTAGATGCGTTTTGATGTTCTGACGCTTTTCCCGGAGATGTTTTCTGGGTACATGAGTCAAAGCATTTTGAACAAAGCCATCGAACGCGAA
>CALLUY010000205.1 GCA_938010615.1 uncultured Pirellulaceae bacterium
AGTGCCGCACCAGTTTCCGTGGAACTTTATGACCACAAAACCGACCCTCGCGAAACGAGAAACGTCGCCGATGATTTTCCAGATGTTACAAAGCGGCTGAGCGCTCAGTTAATGGCTCAAGTTGAAAAGTCAAATCGAGAAAGTGTTGAATCGAAATGAAACTTCGTATCCAAAGCTTGATACTTTTGGTTTGCGTTTTCCTTGTCCCAGTTTTGAATGGGCAGGAAGCCAGTGAAGCGATCGACTTCGGACGCGATATCATGCCGATCTTCGAAGAGCACTGTATCGATTGCCACGGCCCTGACGATCAAGAGTCTGGGTTCCGAGTGGATAGCCGATTGGCGATGCTCAAAGGTGGCGACTATGGCGAGCCCGGAATTACGCCTGGCGATCTGCTCAAGAGTACTTTGATTACAGTTGTATCTTACGAGGATGAAGATTTCGCGATGCCGCCCGACGGCAAAATCGACGATGAGCAAATCGAATTGTTGAAACGATGGGTCAAGGAAGGTGCTGTTTGGCCTGGCCAGATGGATGCGGAAGTCCAGCGCGAGAAGTCAGACCATTGGTCGTTCCAAAAAGTCGAACGACCCTCTGTTCCTGAAGTTGAATCGTCGTTCCCAGTTCACAATGAAATCGACCAGTTTCTGCAGTCCGAACTTAAGGACAAAGGCATCACGCCATCGGAAGAGGCAGATGCTCGCACGCTGATTCGCCGCGCGTCGATCGTGCTGACTGGTTTGCCACCGACGCCGGAAGAAGTCGCCAATTTTCAAACCGATCACGCGAAAGATTCGAATCAGGCTTACACGAAACTGGTCGATCGCTTGCTCGCTTCGCCACACTTCGGCGAACGTTGGGCGCAGCACTGGCTCGATGTCATTCGCTGGGCCGAAACGAACGGCTCCGAAAGTAATATGTACCGCAAGAATGCGTGGATGTATCGCGACTACGTGACGCAAGCCTTCAACGATGACAAGCCTTACGATTTATTCGTCAAAGAGCAAATCGCTGGGGACACGATGGGGATGGGCGAGGCGACTGGGTTCCTTGTCGCCGGTCCGCACGTTCCCGCTGCAACCGTTGGCCGTGAAGAGTCCGCCAAACGACAGGCCCGCGCTGATCGCATGGATGAAGTCATGCAAACGGTCGGCGCTTCGATGATGGGCATGACGATCGGATGTGCTCGCTGTCACAATCACAAGTTCGATCCGATTTCGATTGGCGACTACTACGCGATGACTGCCGCGTTTGGCGACGTTGAGTTCGGAAGTCGCTTTCCCGAGTACAACGAAGGTCACCCACGTTTCGAAAAAGCCAAAGAACTGTGGCCGCAAATTGCTAAGCAACGCGACGTGCTGCGAAAGACCGGTCCGTGGATCGAGTCGTCGCTTGGCTATGACGAGCTGCATTTTTACGCGAAAGAAACCGATGCGATTCGAATTGAATTTCTCTGGCCGAACATTCGTATCGATGAGCTTGAATTCTTCGGTAAGAAGCATGGCGACAAAAACTTAATTCATGAAGATCGCATCGTATCTGTCAACGACAACAAGAATCTGCAGGAAAGCAGACAGCTTCACGTTATCAATGACGGGAAGTTTGGAACGATGGGCTGGATCGTGAAGTCCGGAAAGGGTTCCAAGGAACGCCCGTGGCTTGAGTTCGAGCTTGATTCTACGAAGTCGATTGATCGCATGCGAATCAGCACCAATCGCGAAGACTCGATGGAGATCGAATACCTCGACAAACTCAATCCGAAAAACTTTGGCGAGTACATCGTTAAGTTTCGAGGTGCTGATGGAGAGTGGCAGCAGGTCGCTCATTCGAAAAACATCGCTCAAAAGAATAAGCAGAAGCCAGAACGCGGCAACGCGATCGCGGAAATCCAACGACTGCTGGAAGTCCTAGCCGAAGAGGGACCGAAGCCAAGTTTCGTTGCTCGTTTCATCGAGCCCGGAAAGACGCACGTCTTGCGACGCGGCAGTCCCGAAAACAAAGGCGACGAAGTGGCTCCTGCCGGATTGGTTGAACTCGACGGAGACCTTGGCGTCGACGCCGATGCAGCTGGGAAAGATCGCCGAGCAGCGTTTGCGAATTGGTTGATCCGAAACGAACATCCGCTGACGTCGCGTGTGATGGTGAATCGAATCTGGCATCACGTTTTCGGGCAAGGCATCGTGACGACCACCAGCGACTTTGGCAAAGCCGGCGCTGCTCCGTCACATCCTGAATTGCTCGACTGGTTGGCCAGCGAGTTCATGCAGCCGGGCGACGGCGAAGCGTGGTCGATGAAGCGGATGATCCGATCGATGGTCATGTCACATGCTTTCCGCCAGCAAAGTTTGCCTCGCGAAGACGGTCTTGCCGTGGATGCTGGAGCCTCGTTGCTATGGCGATTTCCACCAAAACGCGTCGAAGCGGAAGTGATTCGCGATTCGATTTTGCAGGCCTCTGGGAAATTGGACGACTCAATCGGCGGCAAGAGCTATCGAATTCACAATGTGAAAAAGCGTTACGCACAGTGGGTCGTTCTTGATAATCACAGCGAAAAAACTTGGCGACGTTTGCTCTATCAGGAACGAATGCGACGCGTCGACGATCAAAACTTTACAGCGTTCGACTTCCCCGATTGCGGGCAGATAAAGGCTCGTCGACCTGTGTCGACGACTCCGCTTCAGGCGTTGAATTTAATGAACAGCGATTTCGTTGTGCGCCAATCAGAGTTAATCGCACAGAGAGCTGAGTCGGAATCTGCTGACGATTCGTTGAAGCGATGTTTCGAGTTGATTCTTAACCGCGAGCCAACGGATGAAGAGGTCGAACTCTGTTCTGCGATTGCCAAAGAGGAGGGCTTGGCGATCGTTTGTCGTGCGTTGCTCAATTCCAATGAGTTTGCGTTTTTACCGTAGGGTTGCGTTATGACTCACAACCCGACGCGTGAGCGAGGTGCACGGCCACGGATGGTAGACCCGTTGGCTTACTTTTTAACTTGGCCCACCTATGGCACTTGGCTTCCCGGAACGGAGAGTGGCTGGGTTGATTTCAAGGATGGCTGGCAGTTGCCAGATAGAACGAGGCTACGAGAATCCAAATGTAAAATGACTGAGGCACCATGCATCCTTCAAGCAACGGAACGTTTAATTGTCACTGAGCAGGTTTCGGAGACATGTAAGTTTCGAAATTGGACGTTGTTCGCCGTCGACTGCCGAAGCAATCACATGCACGTTGTCGTTGGTGCTTGTGACACAAAGCCAACGAAGATTCGAAAAGACATTAAGGCTTGGTGTACGAGGCGACTTAATGAAAGATCGAACAGAGAGCGAAAGAATTGGTGGGCTGAGCGTGGTAGTGTGCGTTGGATTTTTGATGAAGAAGGATTAGACAATGTTGTCAAGTATGTGAATGAAGCTCAGGATTTGAAGTACAAGGAATCCCAACCCAACGCGATAGCGAACCGCCGCTGGTACCTCGCTTACGCGTCGGGTTGTGATTTGCAAGGAACCCTAACCCGACGCGTAAGCGAGGTGCGGAATGCATTTGCTTACGCTTGGATTTGACAGGGGCAGGATTGGTTTGAGTGGAATCCCAACCCAACGCGATAGCGAACCGCCGCTGGTACCTCGCTTACGCGTCGGGTTGTGATTTGCAAGGAATCCTAACCCGCCGCGTAAGCGAGACGCCGCTGGTACCTCGCTTACGCGTCGGGTTGTGATTTGCAAGGAACCCTAACCCGACGCGTAAGCGAGGTGCGGAATGCATTTGCTTACGCTTGGATTTGACAGGGGCAGGAT
>CALLUY010000206.1 GCA_938010615.1 uncultured Pirellulaceae bacterium
GACGGCTTCCAGCGGTCGCGAATGCGCGCAACTGCTGCGGCTGGAAGCCGCAACCACGATTCCACACACTCGAAAACAACTTATGAACCTCTACCTAATCGGCTATCGCGGCAGCGGAAAATCGACCGTTGCCACTATCTTGGCCGAATTGCTCGGTTGGGCCGTCGTCGACAGTGACGACGAAATTGAGGTGTTGGCTGGCAAAACGATCAGCCAGATCTTTGAATCCGAGAGCGAATCTGGCTTTCGCGATTGGGAAACGACGGTAATCGAAGGTTTGGCAATGCTCGACAAAACCGTGATTGCCCTCGGTGGCGGTGCGGTCTTAGCAGACAGCAATCGCCAGCGGATCGCCAAGACTGGGAAGACCGTTTTCTTGCAGGTTTCGGCTGAAACGGCACACCGGCGAATCTCGAGCGACGAAAATTCAGTAACTCAGCGACCCAATTTGACTCAAACCGGGGGAATTGAGGAAATCGAGCAATTGCTGGCCGTCCGTTCGCCGATTTATCTTTCCTGTGCTGATTTGGTCGTGGAGTCCGATTCGAGGACTCCTGCGGAGATCGCGACTGCGATTTTCGACCATTTCGAGCCAATATTGCTTGGGTACTGATACCTTCTGTCGTAAGGTGCGGCAAAGCAACAAATTTGGCAGAATCGGCAAAAAATGGGCCTTGTGAGATCGCCCGCCACGCTCATATACTTGTGCGTTTTACCAATTGCGTCCAATTGCGAGAAAATCGGCGATGAAAGTCCGCGCCAGTGTGAAGAGAATTTGCGAAAATTGTAAGGTCGTCCGCCGTAGGGGTAAGGTCTACGTTATCTGCACCAATCCACGCCATAAGCAGCGTCAGGGTTAGGGTTGGCTTTTTCGCGAAAGCTCGTTTTTCACAATACTGAACCAACTGTCCGAATCGCAATCTTCAGAATGAATCTGTGGAACGCAACTTCGATTAATATTCAAATCACTGATACGCCTGCGGTGCAGGCTGGAGCTCTAGATGCCACGTCTACTTGGTGTTGATATTCCAAACGACAAAAAGGCCCACATCTCGTTGACCTATCTCTTCGGGATTGGTCATCAGTCGTCGCGCGACCTTTGTCACAAAGCTGGAATTGATCCAGAGAAAAAAGCCCGAGACCTTTCCGATGAAGAGCTCAGTAGCATCGCTACTATTATTGAGCGCGACTACATCGTTGAAGGTGCCTTGCGTCGTCAAGTTGCCCAAAACATCGGACGATTGCGTGATATCAAATCGTATCGCGGAATTCGCCATCGCGTCGGTCTTCCCGTACGCGGACAACGAACCAAAACAAACGCTCGAACTCGCAAAGGTCCCAAGAAGACGGTTGCTGGTAAGAAGGGTGTTAAGGACCTCAAGTAAAGCTGTTGAAAACTGGCTGGACAATCCCCCCGTCGGTCGAGTCGTTCTCGGTTGGCGGCACCAATCAATTTTTACACACCATTTACCATTTATAAGTGAGCCCGATTTCCGGGATTTTCAGAAGTGGCAAAAGTCAAAAAGAAGCGCGCCAAGCGCAACGTTACTTTCGGAGTTGCCCATATTCAGGCAACTTTCAACAATACAACCGTCACGATCACTGACACCAAGGGCGAGACCCTTTGTTGGGCAAGTGCCGGTACCTGTGGTTTCAAAGGCTCACGAAAAAGCACTCCGTTCGCGGGCCAAAGTGCTGCTCAACAAGCCGCAGAAAAGGCCGTCAAGTTCGGCATGAAGGAAGTGGATGTTCGTGTCAAAGGTCCAGGAAGTGGTCGTGAAAGTGCGATTACAGCTCTCCAGGCTGCCGGCTTGAATATCAAATCGATCGAGGACGTAACTCCGATCCCACACAATGGCTGTCGCCCTCGCAAAAAGCGTCGCGTCTAGTTTCGATCGGCACATTTAGTTGTGCCAGTTTTGCTTTCGAAGCGACATCCGCCAGCGGATCATATTTGCTTGCAGTTCACATCTGCTCGCAGATCAAAATACACCCCCATAACTTACGGAGAACTCCATGCACATTCGATGGCGTGGCCTTGAACTTCCCAGCGTTGTTAACTGTGATCGTGACTCGCTGACAAGCACATACGGCAAATTTGTTGCCGAGCCTTTTGAACGCGGTTTCGGTACCACCATTGGTAACAGCCTGCGTCGAGTACTACTTTCCAGCTTGGAAGGAAGTGCCGTTACGCAGCTTAAGATTCGTGGTGCCAACCATGAGTTTTCGTCAATTCCAGGCGTTTTGGAAGACGTTACTGATATCGTCCTGAACGTTAAATCTCTGATCGTGAAAAATCATTCGGATCAGATGAAAGTGATCACCATTGAAAAGGACACCGCTGGTCCAGTCACCGGCGCTGACATTCAGACCAATGGTGAAGTCGAAGTCGTCAACAGTGATCACGTGTTGGTCAACTTGACCGAAGACGTGCCGTTCATGATGGAAATGGTTGTCGAAAACGGTCGTGGTTATGTTCCTTCGACGGAGCACAGTGGTCGCGATCATGAGATCGGTATTATTCCGATTGACGCCGTTTATAGCCCAATCACGCGTGTTCGATACGACGTTGAAGAGACGCGTGTTGGACAGAAGACAAACTACGACAAGCTGACTCTGGAAGTTTGGACCGACGGTTCGGTCAATCCTGAGATGGCGATGGTTGAAGCTTCGAAGGTTCTTCGCAAGCACCTCAACCCGTTCGTGCAGTACGCAGAGCTTGGTGCTCAAGTGCATGCTCAACCGCAAAGCAAAGGCGGCATCGACGCAGCTCTCGAAGCCAAGCTGAACTTGTCCGTTGCTGAAATGCGTCTTTCGGTTCGAGCCAACAACTGCCTTGAGTTTGCGAACATTACAAACGTTCGCGACCTTGTTCAGTACAACGAAGATCAGTTGATGGAGATTCGCAACTTTGGCGAAACCACACTGGTTGAAGTACGTCAGGTTCTAACGGGCCTTGGCTTGCACCTAGGCATGAAAGTTCCAAAGGCTCCAGTGATTACCTAGTACTTGAGTCCGCTCAACGAATATTCAAACAGAAAACTCCTGCCCTGATTGGGCGAAATTGTTGGTGAAGAAATGAGACATAGAAGAAAAGGCCGTACACTCGGACGCAACTCCAGCCATCGCCGCGCATTGCTGCGTAACTTGGCGTCTGCTCTGTTTTTGACGGAACGCGACGAGATGTTCTACGAAGGTATGACTCAGGCTGATGGCACAACTGCCGTCAATCCGCCTCGGGTCAAAGGCCGTATTACGACGACGATTCACAAGGCGAAAGAAGTTCGCCCAATGATCGAGAAGTGCATCACGCTTGCCAAGAAAGCGATTCCTCATCAGGAAGCCGCCGACAAGCTGGAAACTTCCGCTGATCGTGGTTCGGATGCATGGAAGAAGTGGCGTGAAAGCGAGCAATGGGTCGAGTGGAATCAGGCGATTGCTCCGGCTGTGAATCTTCGTCGCCGAGCGTTTGCAATGCTGCGAGACAAAGAAGCTGTGTCGATCCTGTTCGATGACGTTGCTCCCCGCTTCGTAGATCGCACTGGCGGCTACACCCGTATCGTTCAGCTCGCAGGCGTTCGTCTTGGCGATGCTGGAAAGCAAGCGATTCTTGAGTTCGTCGGTCAGAACGATCGCGTCAAGCAAAAGACCACTGCTTCCAAGCCAGTCATCGAAGACGAGCCGGCTGTTGAAGAAGAGAAAGCTGTTGAAGAAGAGAAAGCTGTTGAGCCCGAAGCGTCAGATGATGCTAAGGCTGAAGCAGTTGAAACACCTGAAACAGATGCTGCCACCGAAGAGTGAGGCAGATCGAATCAGATAGGCAGGAAACGTTCGGTTTCCTGCTTTTTTTATGCGCCATTGTCGCTCGGTTCTCCGAACCGATGGCGTGAGGGGTGATTGCGTTTATTTCCGGTGCAGTGTTTTTCGATGGGACACGTTTTGTCTCGGGCCGCATTCAGCTCGAAAAGCAGCGAAACAGTGTCGCTCAGTTCTCCGAACTGATGGCGTGCGGGTGAGACGTTCAGCCATCGCCGGACTACGTTTGATAGAAAACGCATTTCCCCGGCTCGCTACCAGCTCGGAGACTTGGGCGACACTCGGTTCTCCGATCCGATCGCGCGTGCTGTTCGGTTATTGGGCAACGAGGTCATTTTCAGTATCGACTTTGCTGTCGTACTCTGACGAAAGATTGACTCTGTCACGTCCTTCGTCCTTCGAGCGGTACAGTGCATCATCTGCACGCTTAAACGTTTCACGGAAGTCGATGCCCGAATCCGTTTCCGCAATTCCAAAACTGCACGTGTATTTCAAACGTGACGAGGAAACTTGCGTTCGAATTTTTTCCGCGAGGATGGCAGCGTCTCTTTCGCTGGCTCCCGGGAGAACGGCGATAAATTCATCACCGCCCCAGCGTGCGATCATGTCATCTTTACGGAGACATTCTCTCGTAATCGATGCAATGTCACAAAGCACTTCATCTCCATAGAGGTGCCCGTGCTGGTCGTTGATGCTTTTGAAGTTGTCCAAATCAAGCAGAACGATTGAGAAATTGGTCCCGTTTTTGTTTTGCACGTGTTGCTGGATTGACTCGTGAATGCCAAGTCGATTCATTAGACCCGTCAGCGAATCTTGGCGAGCCATTATCGAATACTCTTCTGATTTCAGTTCCAGCTTGTTGTTAGTTTCACTTAGCTGTTCTTGAATTTGTCGTTTTCTAGCAAGTTCATTCCTGAGATCGTGAACTCGACTCAAAAGCACAGAGAGGGCGATGCCCAACCACATCCAAAGAAGGTATTGGTACATGGTTGCCATCGAAACCCAGTGTCCTTCGAAAGCGATCCTTTCAATTTGGATGATTCCACTTCCACTTTTTGATCGAGTTGTAAATTCAAACCATTCAGCTTGTGAAAGATCAACTCTTGCATTGGCCCCTTGGGCCGCATATCTTTCTTGCCACCAACTTGGGACGTTGAAGTCATCAAAGTTCAAGATGATTTCGCTGAGTTGGGGGCCGACTTTCAATACTGCTTCGTTATATTTTCGACTCACTGCATCGGACTTGTCGCTGAACGCGGATTCGAAATTTCGAATTTGGAATAACAGATGCTCTTCGTGAGAAGCACTAATTTTGATGCTGACGGTTTCAGCCCAACTAAGGTCAAAATATTTGTCACTCTCTGGTCGGAAAGACATGATGGCATACGGAGAATGGAATTTTTTGCCGATCTTGTATCGAAGTTTGAAGCTGGAACCGTCAACGTTGCATTGGCCTGTCGAGTTTCCGCCGTCATGACGATCGTCGCTGGCGTGGCAATTCCACGTTCCATCATTAGTGATCTGGAACTTTCGGCGGACCATCTGGTTGGCAAAGACGGTCGCGAGAGTTGCGATCAGAAACAAGGCAACCACGATCTCTTTTTTCAGAGACGAGATAGTTTTGAGAGTATTCATAGCGTTAAGCGGGCTTTGAGGTGGGCACTTGGGTGTTCGCTTTAAAGGAGGGAGGGTTGGGAGACGCGACAACTCCCAAGTAAGGTTAGGTTGCCGTTTTCGTGAAATGTTGCTTTCTCCAGTAAACGGCGTGCAATTTGGTTGCGGCTTATCACTGCCGTTGCAACCGCTAACTTCGCCTCAGTTCTCGGGTTGTCGCCGATGCATTTCGGCATCAATTGTTCTCCGAATCGCCCGCGTGTTTCGAAAAGTAAACACGGTTGAAGCATCGGAAATTAAAAAATTCTCCGATAGACACGAGAAAACACGGGGTTCTTTGTGGCAGATCGCGTTCCCACAGGCTTTGGCAAGCAACTTGCTTATTGGGCCCTTCATCAAGAAATACTACTCGCAGGAACATCCAATGAAATCTTCTCTCAAATCTCGACCCCGAAACAAATCAATTCTGAAGAAATTCCAAATTCGATCAGAGCGAACAGGTGCCATGCTGCCAATGGTGGCTGTCGTCATCGTCATTCTGTTTGCAGCCTGTGCATTCGCTGTCGACATCGCTCGAATGCACCTGACCAAAAGTGAACTACGTACAGCGACAGACGCATCAGCACGTGCAGCAGTTGAAATGTTGAGCCGCGTCCAAGACACTCAACTGGCAACGGATGCAGCTCTTGCAGTTGCAAAAAGAAACATCGTTGCCGGACAGGGGCTGTCAATTGATCCAAACGACATTGTTTTTGGGAGTGCATCTCAAGGCAGTGACGGAAAATTCACTTTCCAAGAAAGCACAACACTGATCAACTCGGTTCGAATTATCGGAGACCGATCGACAACATCGATCGATGGTCCAGTTTCGTTGATGTTCGCTCCACTGTTTGGAACAGATACATTTTCACCAATCGCAACTTCAACAGCGACACGACTCGATCGTGACATCGCACTCGTCCTTGATAAATCAGGTTCTATGGGGTCTGGCGGTCGATTTCCTGCACTGCTCAATGGCGTAGACGTCTTCCTGAGCCAACTGGATAACTCGCTTTCCGAAGAGCGAGTTTCATTGACCGTCTACGATGCCTTTCCAACGAAACTTGTTGACATGACCGCCAACTTGACTTCGATTCGCGACGGACTGGCGACTCAGTCCCCAAGCGGATTCACAGGAATCGGTCGTGCTTTACAGATGGGAATGGATTCGATCCAAAACGATGCGGGATCACGTGGTGCCTTCAGCTTGAAATCGGTTGTTCTGATGACCGACGGAAATCAAAACCGGGGCATCAATCCTGCTGTGGTTGCTCGACAAGCAAGAGATCAAGGGATCATCGTCCACACCATCACATTTAGCGACGGTGCCAACGAAGCGTTGATGAAGCAGGTTGCCGACACCACAGGAGGTCAGCATCTACATGCCAACACCAATGAAGAGTTGATCGCCGCTTTTGACGAAATCGCTCGAACCGTTCAAGTGCTGACGATCGAATAGTCAGCCGAGAAATACAATGGGATGTTTTCTTGATGGGATCATCAGGCTCACTTGAGTCTGGTGATTTTTTTGTTTGGCCAATGAGTTTAAGCAGAAGCTTCTGGTGTCTGCTTAAGAAAGACGCCGATCTGGCGAAACTTTTCATAGCGATCCGAAAGCAATGTCTCTTTTTCGACACTGACCAATTCTTTCAGGTTCTTTTGGAAGTAGCGTCGCAGTCTAGCTGCCATCGCGTGATGGTCCCGATGAGCTCCACCAAGCGGCTCCTCAATCACGTCGTCAATGATTCCCATCTTTAAGAGGTGTCGAGACGTAAACTTCAATGCTGTTGCGGCTTTCTCTGCATGTTCGGCGCCCTTCCAAAGAATTCCGGCACAGCCTTCGGGGCTGATGACGGAATAGTAGGCGTTTTCCAAAACCGCTACTCGGTCACCAACTCCAATTCCGAGAGCACCTCCGCTGCCGCCTTCACCAATTACCACGCAGATGATCGGCGTTTTCAGCCGCGACATCTCATACATGTTTTCGGCGATCACCTGAGCCTGTCCACGTTCCTCAGCCCCAATCCCCGGGTAAGCTCCTGGCGTGTCGATCATGCAAATCACAGGCAAGCCATATTTCTCGGCCATTCGCATCTTGGCCATTGCCTTGCGGTAGCCTTCCGGATGGGCGCAACCGAAATGAGTTTTCTGTCGGTCGTTGAATGTGCGGCCTTTTTGGTGACCGACCACCATCACTTTGATGTCGCCCAATGATGCGAAGCCGACTCGAATTGCAGGATCGTCGCCGAACAGCTTGTCCCCGTGAAGCTCAACGAATTCGTCAAAGACCAAAGAAAGATAGTCTGTCGTGTGAGGACGGTCCTTGTGACGAGCAACCTGAACCGTCTCCCACGGGGTCAGCTTCGAATAGATCTCTCGCGTTTGATCCGTCAGTTTCTTGCGAAGCGCTTGAACTTGATCCGCCACCTCGGGAGATTCAGGGTTGGTCGCAGTCGCGATCGCCTGTTCAATTTCTTCGGCAATGTCGGCCAAAGGTTGTTCAAAATCAAGGTAGTCCATCTTGTCGTCGTCAATGAGGAATGAATCGGGAGGTTACCGCTTGTAGCCTTCGGGCCGTTTACCAGCTTTGTAAATTTCAGTTTTCGCCAAGTCCGACAGCATTTGAGTCATGTCGTCGTAACGATCTTCAGGTTTCTTGGCCATCATCTTTCGCACGATCGCAGCAAACTCTTTTGACGAGTCACTCACTGCTTCGAGAGATGGCGGCGATTGATGCAGATGTCGATTCAGCAGGTCATCGGGCGAGGTGCCGGAAAACGGAGTTCGATTTGCGAGCAACTCAAACATGACGCAGCCGAATCCGTACACGTCACATCGCAAGTCGAGCGACTCGCGGCGAATTTGTTCCGGTGCCATGTAGCTACGTGTGCCGGCGGCCTGTTTGGGCTTTCGTGAAAACAGTTTGCCGAGCCCCTTTTTTCGCTTCTGTGATTTGATGGCGATCGAAAAGTCAATCAACTTGATTCTGGCTTCGTCATCGGCAAGAAAGTTATCCGGCTTCACGTCGCAGTGAACCCAGCCCTTGTTGTGGAGATGCTGCAACCCTTTGGCGCAATCACGAATGACGGGGCCAATGTTTGCCGCGATCAATTCTGGTTGCTCTCGCAGAACAATCTTCAAGTTCTTGGCAGTCGAGAGCTGCATCGCCAGTAGCGGAAAGCCTTGGTCTTCGTGATAGCCAAAGATCTTGATGACATTAGGATGATCCAACTCTGAACCGACAGCAGCTTCATGCTTCAACTGCTCGATTTCGTGCCGGTCTTTGCGGAAGTCGCGTAGCAAAACCTTCAGTGCGATCCGCTCTTTTTCACCAGCGCGAAGAGCTTCCCATACCTGCGTCGAAGTACCTGAGCGAATCAACCTAAGCAGTTGAAACGACCCAATAAAATCTCGGCCAATTGACACAATGAATTCCGAAAGGATAAGACGCTGGTGGCGATCCATCCGACATGATCGCCAGCACAGATTCTAACCGAATTGTCCAAGATTTCGACCCTAATGCTTGGTCGGTCAGGGGTAGAAAACCTGTTCCAAGAACAGCCCATTTGCTGGTGCGGTTTGTCCTGCAACGCTCCGGTCCCTTTGATCCAAAACCCATTTGGCCCAAGATGGCGACTCGCTGCGGCGTCCAACATGAACCAGCGTCCCAACGATATTCCGCACCATGTTGTAGAGGAATCCGTCTGCAGTGATGAAGATTCTGATATCCGTGAACGGATCACGCTGCACTGTTTGGATCTCCAGTTGCATCACGTGTCTAACCGTGGTGCTCCGAATCGTGCCGCCCGTTGCCTGGAAACTGGCGAAATCAAGCTCCCCAGTCAGGAAAGAGGCCGCTTCTCGCATGGCGTCGATGTCCAAATGATGTGGGACAAACCACCAGTGGTCTATCCCCAGCGGATCCAGAATTCGACCGCATTGAATCTGGTAGCAGTAAGTCTTTTTTTCACAATCGCGGATCGCGTGGAAGCCTTCTACTACCGATTCCACGTTCAGCACCGAAACGTCATCAGGCGTTTGCGCATTGAGCGCCCGAATCAAATCCGCGTCAGAAATAGTTGACTCGGTCGCCAAAGAACATGTTTGACCTCGTGCATGAACTCCACTGTCGGTGCGCCCGCTGGCTGTAATTCGAATGACTTCGCCAGTGACCTTCGTCCAGCCTTCTTCAAGCCGCTGCTGTATGGAGATTCCATTTTTTTGAACCTGCCATCCGACATACCTTTTGCCATCGTAGGCGATGGTCAGTTTGAGGTGCCGCATGCCGAGTACTTATCCGAAACCAAAAGCTCAGCGATCTGGACCGCGTTCGTTGCCGCGCCTTTTCGCAAGTTGTCGCTGACGCACCAAAACGTCAAACCGTTCTCACAGCTAATGTCCTTGCGAATCCGGCCAACAAACACATCGTCCAAATCATCGCTGTTGCTTGGCATCGGATAAACACCGGCTTCAAGGTCATCAACCACCGTGATTCCATCCGCCGCCTCGAATAGTTTTCGAGCTTCCTCCGCCGAAACAGGACGTTCGGTTTCAACAAGAATCGTCTCACTGTGACAGTTTGAAACTGGAACACGCACGCAGGTTGGGCATACCTGGATGGAATCGTCGCCAAAGATCTTTCGAGTCTCGTAGACCATTTTCAGTTCTTCTGAAGTGTAGCCGTCCGCCTTATGCGATCCAATCTGCGGGATCACGTTGAAAGCGATCGGATGACTGAACGCTTGGTAGTCGTACTCTTTGTCTTCCAAGAACGCCTTCGAACCGTCGGTCAAGTCGGCTTGGCCTTTCACCCCTGCCCCACTGGTTGCCTGGTAAGTCGACACGACGACTCGTTTAATTTTCGCCACGTCATGAATGGGCTTCATCGCAACGACCATTTGGGTCGTGCTACAGTTTGGGCTGGCAATAATTCCCTTGTGCTCTGCGATTGCGTCCGCGTTGACTTCGGGCACAACCAATGGAACGTGATCAAGCATTCGATGGTAACCGCTCTCGTCGACAACAATGCAGTCTCGCTCCACTGCCCAAGGCACAAACATGGCGGCAACATCATCGGGAGTCGATCCAATCACGATGTCGATATCGTCGAAGGCATCCGCTTCCAGTAGCTTAATCGTGTGCGATTCTCCTTTGAACTCAATCGTTGATCCGGCGGATCGCTTCGACGCCAAGAAAGTAATTGTTTCATAGGGAAAATTGCGGGCTTCAAGCATCTGCCGCACAAGTGTGCCGACAGCTCCCGTTGCTCCCGCGATTGCAATTCGTTTTGCCACGGTCGTCTCCAAAGATGGTGAATATACAGCTACGCATTATAGGAGGCCGCAGGATTTTTTCGACGTGAAAAGTTGGCAGCTGAGCACAAGATGGGAAATCAAATCATTCTCTTGCTGTTTGGACACGACAGATTCAGAATGCAAGAATCACAAAGATAGAACCTTGATTGTGGTATCAAAAATCAAGTTAGCACCACGCACTGAATTTCATGGCGCCTCAATTTCATCGAGTCTCTATTGAGTCGAACTTTGGCATCCTTGCCAGCCTATAACAAACAGCGAATGGCATCGCGAAGCATGGCCATGGATTGAACAGTGAAAAAACGGCATTTTGGTTGAGGCATGCTTCACGCAAGCGTGAAGCATGACACCCGAAGATTAAGTTGAGCCAAACCACTAGTTGTGAGGCTGGTGGGAGCCAATTGATTCTTCCACGACATTGCATTTGGGCAATGAGTTTATGAAGGTGCGTCCGTAAGGTTTCGTGCGGATCCGCGGATCGAGCACCACGACGATGCCCGAATCCTGTCGACTGCGTATCAGTCGTCCAAACCCTTGCTTGAACTTGATGACCGCTTCGGGAAGTTGGTACTCGTTGAACGGGTTGCCGCCGGATTCGCGGATTGCGTCCAGTCGAGCTTCGAGCAACGGTTGGTCGGGAACGCTGAATGGAAGTTTCGTGATGATCACGTTCTGAAGCGCATCGCCCTGAACGTCGACGCCCTGCCAGAAACTTGCCGTGCCAAAAAGAATGCTCCGCGGTGAGCTCTTGAATTGGTCCAACAGTTGCCCACGAGGCACGCCGGATGCTTGACTGAAAATACCGTAGTCGTTTTCGATCATCCAAGGACGAAGCTCCCGTTCGGCTCGGCTGAGAAATTCATAGCTGGTGAACAAAACAAACGCGTGACCGTCGGTTTGTTTCACGTAGTGACGGATCGCGTCGATGCATTGACGCTCATGCAGATCACGATGCGTTGAAGGGTTCGCCATGTCGCCGACGACGACTAGCTTCGCCTGTTTTTCGTAATCGAAAGGACTGCCGAGCTGCAGACTGTCGCCCTGGGTGAGCCCGACTCTGTTTTGAAAGAAATCGAAAGAGGCGTTGCCGACCGCGATCGTGGCGCTGGCCATGATCACCGAGTCCACTTTATCGAACAGGTTCTCACGGATTAGAGGACCGACATCTAGCGGAGCTGCCATTAAGCCGATGTGCTGTTTTCCGTTGCGGCGTTGCGAACTTTCGATCCAGTAGACGGAGTCTTCCATTTCGTGCGTTCGCCATTGTTCGATCGAGGCCGACATGACGGTGAGTCGATCCGCTGCGGAGATCAGGTTCTGTTTGTCGGCAGGCGATTTGACGTCTTCGGCGGCGAGGGCCACCATTTCAGACAGTCGAACCATCGCAGCGGTAAGCTTGTTGGCGACGATGCCTTTTTTGCGAACGCGAAGAGTGCTGCTGCGACGCCTGGAACCTTCAGTGGCCGTCCGTTCGAACCATCCTTGAACGTCGCCGAAAAATTCGTTCGCTGCTTCAACGCAACGGACTACTTGTTTTTGAGAATCTGCCAAGCCGTGCACAACCAACAGGCCTTTGTTTCGCGAGTTGTTATAAAGTCGCCGCAATGTGTAGTCGACTTGCCCCATCGTCACGCCAAGTCCCAAGTGATCGCTGGCGACATCGGGAACGGTGTGGGCTTCGTCGAGAATGACGCACTGATAATCTGGGAGCAGGTTGACGCCCAGTCGCCGGAGCGCAAGGTCGGTGAAGAAGAGCGCGTGATTGACGACGAGGATATCGGCGTTCTGAAGTCGCTGCCGTGCTTTGAAGTAATGACAGTCACTGTGGCTTGGACATTTTCTTCCTAGGCAGTTTCCACTGTCGCTGCGGACTTCGTCCCAGACTTGAGGCAACGCGCGAATCGGAAGATCACTACGCGATCCGTCGGCGGTTGTTTTGCTCCATTGCAGCAACGGTTCGAGTTGGCTGATTTCCTGGTCGGATGAAAACAACGTGCCAGCATTCTTGACGGCATCACGAAGTCGTCGCAGGCTCACGTAGTTGCCGCGTCCCTTGGCCAGCACGGCAGAGAATTCTAGCGGGATGACGCTATTGAGAAGCGGAATGTCTTTCTCGATCAATTGCTCTTGCAAGCTGATGGTGTGCGTCGAGACAACGATGCGGCGTTTTGTTTCGCTCTTCGATTCCTGATTGTCAGCTAGGCTTAGAATGGTGGGAACAAGGTAGCCCAAGCTTTTACCAACACCGGTACCAGCTTCAACAACGAGGTGCCGTTTTTTTGCGATCGCGCTGGCAACGCCATTGGCCATCTGCAGCTGTTCTTCGCGCTGTTCATAGTTCTTGAGTCGTTTGGCGACAGCGCCTCCATCGGCAAGGATGTCGTCAACATTTAGCATTGATTGGATCCCGAATCTTTGGGCGTGATTCGCCGTGGAGTGTGAACGGTGCGAACGTCAAAGCACTTCATCCCTGCGCGACGTGCGGCTTCGACGCCCAAGTCAGCGTCTTCGTAGACCAGGCATTTCAAAGGGTCGGCTTTTAGTCGAGAGGCGACTTCCAGAAAGACGTCGGGTTCAGGTTTGTGAAGTTCCGTGTCTTCGGATCCGACAACGCAATCGAAGATCGACTCAATCTTTAAGGTCGCCAGAATCTGCTTGACGACTTCTCGCTGTCCGCCAGATCCGACACCCATCGGAAGCTTGCCGTGGAATTGATGAGCCACATCGACGATCGCACTGATCGGTTCAACTTGATCAATCAAGTCAAGAAACGCCGCCTCCTTTTCGTGAGTAACTTTCATGACATCAACGTCAATGTTTTGATCTTTTGAAAGTTGCGCGACGATGCGATCGGTGGGCTGTCCCCCAAGCGAATAGAAAAGATCTTCGTCGAATGCGAATCCATAATCCGTCATCACGTTTTGCCATGCGATGAAGTGCAATGGCATCGTGTCGGCCAACGTTCCGTCGCAATCGAAGATTAGTGCATCAATGTCTTTGGTGGGCAGCATGCAGAAATAAGCTCGTGTTTTTGATATAGAAAATGCTAATGGATTGAATACGCTACACAAATTGTTTCAACGAGAGCCATTTCAAAACGTGCTATGACCCCGGCTTTTGATGATTTCCGAGTCAGAATAGCGTTGATTGGACTCGTTGGGAACGCTGCTGATCGTTTTCGTTTGGTGCAATTTCATTGCTTGTATGGCGCCGAGTGGTCGCCTATCATGAATTGCGGAAAGGTAAACCAAGTTTCGTTACGGCGACACTTGGTTACGAATTCCAATTTTCGCGTTGCGGTTGTTCCCAAATTCGATGTTGAAATTCGTTGGCCTCTCCAATTGTTTTTGTGTCTCTCTCTGTACTCGAATTTTGAGAGACGCTTTTGGTTTGCGTCGAGTGATTTTGGGGAATTTTATGCCGGAAGGTACCATTAAGAAGTTGGCTGATAAGGGATTTGGATTTATTCAGGGAGCAGATAGCGATATCTTTTTCCACTTTTCAGCACTCGAAGGAATTTCCTTTGAGGAATTGCGTGAAGGACAGAAGGTCGAGTATCAGGAAGGTACAGGTCCCAAGGGACCACGAGCCGAAAACGTCACGCCGATTGACGGTTAAGGCCTGACTAGTTCAGACAACCAACAGACCTCTTCGAGCTCTGCTCGGAGAGGTTTGTTTATGCGCCTTGGATTGTTGTTCTGCTTTGGGCTCGTGCTCGTGATCATTTGGCTGTTGATTGATTGATCTGTTTCACGTTCTGCTCCCAGAATTCCCAGGGAGGAACTGGATCTGGCTGAGACCAGATTCCGATTCCTTTTTCTTTTGCCATGGCCTCGGCGTTGCGATACTGTTCCGCGTAAGGACCTTCGCTCCGGTCGTACCATGCCAATCCACTGTTCAGTAGCTTAAGGGCAGGATCGATGATGGCGTTTGTGGCCGGGTCGCTGATCGTTACATCACAAATTTCACGTTTCCAATCGTCGCGGTCGAGCACGTGAATGTTGGTCTGCTTGCTTTTGGCAAGACGCCACATTGTCCATTTGGCTTCGTCATGGAACGGCTGTCCGGGTTCTGGCGTGTCGATGCCGCGGATGAATGCATAATGAATGAAGTTGTTACTGACAATTTCAAAATTGTCGCCGCCCCACATGCGTCCAATATCTCCCTGGTAAGAATAAGGAGGTTGCTGCTTGATCGAAACCGGAACCGACGAGTCGTTGCTGCAGCCAGCAAAAACTGTCATCACGATGCAGAACATTTGAACCAGAATTCGATTGGATTCGTACATGCGACAGCGGAAGATTGAGGTAGTTTGAGACAGGCGATTCTATCACAATGCTTTTGTTCAGCGATTGCCGTTTTGATCGAGTCTTTCAATATGTTCAAGTTGATTTCAAAAGTGATTCTGTGCACGGCAGCAGTTTTGGCTGCCGGCAATTGGATCGCGCCTGCGGACGGTCAGGAGGTGGCTGCCGGTTTGGCTGAAGAAGCTGCCCAAGAAGCCGCCGAAGATGCGGATGACGCAAAGCGACTGGATGATTTTCTTACGAAACTGGCTCTCGACAGCATGCCGGTTCGCTACGTGGAAGACAAAGATTGGGGTCAGCAGTCCGAAAGGTGGGACGGCGTCAAAGTTAGCTTCAAGGATGGTCGCTTGAAAACGAAGCGACGCAAGAAGAAAGTCAATCACGGGACTTGGAAACGGTATGAAGCTTCGTTGATTGATCCGAACGAAAGCTTTGCCGTTCAGCTCAACAATTTCCGCGAGACGGAATCGGATCGAGTAACTTTCGACGTGCTGGCGACAGCAAAAATCAAGCTGGAGGCGCGTCAATCAAAATGGGTCAAGGGAGTGCAGTTGTACAGCATCAGTGCAGATGGATCGGCAAACGTTCAGCTAATATTGTCTGTCAGCCTTGGATCGCAGATGGATGTCACGAAATTTCCTCCTGATCTGATTTTTGATCCGCACGTTGAAGCGGCAAAAATTCAGCTTACAGAGTTCCGGATTGATCACGTCAGTAAGGCTGGTGGAGAAGTCGCACAGCAGATAACTCGAGCTGTGCGAAAAAAGATCGACGAAAAGATCACCAAGAAGGAAGAGAAGCTTGTCGAAAAGCTGAACGCAAAAATTGAGAAGAGCCGCGACCGTTTCACGTTGTCAATTCATGACGCCGTGAAATCGAAATGGGCATCTGCGGCGCAGAAGCTTGTCGAAAAATCCGAGACGGATTCAGAAGACAATTAGGCCGTTCGTCCAAGCGATTGTTGCGAGTACCGTGAGTGTCGTGGCAGCGCCGGCCAGCATCATAACGGCGCTGATGATTGGCTTCAGGAAGCTCATGGCGTTCCGTCCGAATTCGGACTTTTCGTTCCAGTCGACACGTTGTCGAGCTGGAGCGTGGTTTTGTCGGTAGCCCCACTGTAGTGTGAGGTCTTGCATCTCTTTGCCACCGCCCAGTTTTGATTTTACGTCGTAGCTGCTCATGGTTTAGGGCCTCTCTCTTCCTTGAGAAATTCCAAGAGAGCACGCGTACTTTGAATTCCAAATCCATTGGAATAAAGCGGACTCTACCTATACAAGACGGCAGAATCGGAACCCGGCGAGACTGAATCTAGGTTCAATCATTCATTTTGAAGCATCAGACCGGCAAGGCCGTTACATTCGTCAAATGTTTCCGCGCTAGTTGGGTCTCTGATAGCAATGGCGTTTGAACAACGCGGCGAGTCGCGATGCCTTAATCTTCGTCGAACAATGCATCTACAAACGTATCGACATCGAATTTCGCGAAAGCATCTGGCGTCTCTCCAAGGCCGATGAACTTTACTGGCAAGCCGAATTCTTGGCAGATCGGAATGGCGACGCCGCCTTTGGCCGTGCCGTCGAGTTTTGCCAGGATGATGCCAGTGCAGTTGGCAGCTTCAGAGAATCCTTTGGCTTGGCTGAGGGCATTCTGTCCCGCGGTTGCGTCGAGTACCAGTAAGACTTCGTGCGGAGCCGTGGATCCTTCGGACGCTTTGTTGGCGGCTTTGTTGATCAGGCGATTGATGCGACCAAGTTCATCCATCAAGTTAGCTTGCGTTTGTAGTCTTCCCGCCGTGTCGATGATACAAACGTCATGATTGTTCTTGTACGCTGATTCAGTCGCGGCCCACGCAACGCTTGCCGGGTCGCTGCCAGATTTTCCGGTGACGATTTCGGCATCGAGTCGGTTCGCCCAAACGGTGAGTTGTTCAACTGCCGCCGCGCGGAACGTGTCGCCGGCACCAAGCACGACAGACTTTCCCATCTCTTTGTAGCGATTGACCAGTTTCGCAATCGAAGTGGTTTTTCCGGCTCCATTGACGCCAACGACCATGATGACGGTCGGGCCCGATTCGGCAAAGTTTACATCCGCCGAACCTTGCTCCATGATCCCGCGGACGGTTTCTTTTGCCGATCCGATCAAATCAGAGAATTCGACTTTGCGAGCACGAAACTTCTTGCCGATGTCGTCGCGGATTTTGCTGGCCGAAGAGACACCCATGTCGGTGCGAATCATCAGTGCGAACACTTCTTCCAGAAGCGCATCGTCGACAAGACGACCTTCCTTGACGATGTCGCGCAGGTCAGTGTTGAGTACGTTGACGGTTTTCTGAAGGGCTTGTTTGAACTTGCCGAAGAAACCCGTTTTCTCTTCCTTCTTCGGCGCAGGCGGCTGAGCTGGTTTGGAAGTTGGTTTGGCAACTGGAGTTGGCGCAGCAGAGGCATCAACGCTTTCGCTACCGCCCTGCTCCGCTCCTTCAGTTTGCGGATCGGGAGACTGCGGAGCTTCGTCCTCCGGTTTGTTTTTTCGAAATGGGTTCCACTTGGCCATAATTGTCCAGGATCAATCGGTTTGAGATATGTCTTCAGATGTCGCGTCGGTTTCAGCCGAAGCAGTCGAATCGTCGTTGGCTTCTTCAGCCTGCATCTTCATTAGCTTGTCCAGCACGCCGTTTACGAACGAAGCGGAATTGTCGGAGCCGTAACGCCGAGCCAAAACGATGGCTTCGTTGATCACGACTCGTCCGGGCGCGTCTGTGTGCAGCAGTTCGTAGGCCCCCAGTCGCAATACGTTTCTATCCGTTGCAGCCATTCGCGATAGTCGCCAGTTCATGGCGGTTCTGCCGAGTGCTTGATCAAGTGTTTCGCGATGTTCGCGAACGCCGTCGATAAGAGAGCGTGCAAAGGCGACCAGTTTGTCGTTGTGGCCGAGTCGGGCTTCAACGAAACGGGTGCGAACGAAGTCTGGTTGTTCAGGGTTAAGTTCGTTCTGGTACAAAACCTGTAGAACGATTTCTCTGGCTCGACTACGTCGTGACATAAAGTGTGTGTTGGGAAGAGTCGTGCTGAATATTGAGGATAATCATGGGACAGTTTAATCGACGGGACGATCCCGGGAAGCCGGCATTTGTAGGTGAGTCCGCGCCCAGACTCACAGCGTCAAGTTTTCAGTCTGAGGCAGACCGACCTGCGTTAGCTGTCAATTTCTTCAAACAGGGCCAGCATGTGCAGTACGGCTTCTGCAGCCTCGACGCCCTTGTTGCCGACAGCTCCGCCGCATCGAGCTTCTGCTTGCTCAATCGTATTGCAGGTCAGAACGCCAAACGCGACTGGTTTTGAGTAGTCGAGTGACAGCATGCCCAGCGCGTTGCTGATCGTGGTGTTGATGTGTTGGTCATGGGTCGTTTCGCCGCGGATCACGCAGCCGAGGCAGATCACGGCATCCCATTTTTCGGTTTCCAGCAATCTCTGCGCAGCAAGCGGAATCTCCCAAGACCCCGGCACCCACGCCGAGTAGATGTCTTCGGTCGCGATTCCGATTTCTGTCAATGTTGCAGTGGCGCCGTCGAGTAGTTTTCCAGTGATGTCTTTGTGGTAGCTAGACACGACGATTGCGACGCGGCTGCCGGAAACCAACTTGGGCTTGCCGAGTGCTCGTTGGTTGGTGTCGATCGTCATCGAAAGTCCTGGGTGGATAGAAACATAAAAAGAAAACGCAGATTGGAAATAAGCCAAACCTGCGTTTTCGATTAATCAATTGTAGCGTATCGGCACCTGCATGTAAGATGTTGCGGGTAGCCGAACCCTTCAAGAGTTCCGTCAAACTTGTGATTTCCAAAAGTCTGGACGACTTCCGCTACAACAAAGCTTGGATTTAAAAGCCGCAACCCCGTCCGTATCCGCCACCGTAGAATCCACCCCCACCGTAGTAGCCGCCACGATAGACTGGCTGGACAGGAACAAATGCAGGCCGCGCCGCATAGTAGGGAACGCCGCCACCGTAGAAACCGCGGTTGATCGGAACGCCGAATCCTCCGAAACCGCCATTGCCAACGCTGATACTCAGTCCGCCGACGGGACGACCGAAGCCGCGATTGAAGTTACCGTAACCGAAGTTGTTGAATCCGCTTCCGACTCCGATCGAAAACCCGGATCCGCCGCGGTAGCATTGAGCGTTGGATTCTTCTGAAGAAAGGCTTACTGCAACGACTGCAATCAGGCACGCAAGTAATTTGTTCATGAGTTTGACTCCTCGTTTGACCCTAATTTGAAACATAGTTCGGTGTTATTATGCATGGATTCGACAATCCGTGGACGATACAATCAGCCGCACGTCATCCGCCGTACCATTTCCGCTAATAACCGTTAGTCTATGCAAGAACTCACGAAAATTCCGCCTGGACAACAAGTGGTTGGGCCGAATAAATGGCCTGTGATTGGTGAACGCGAAAGCGCGATCAGTTCAGAAGGGAGCTGGACACTTTCTCTAGACGGAAGAATCGATGCTCCAGTCACGTTTTCGCTTGAGCAATTGCAGCAGATGCCTCAGACCGAAATGGTCATCGATATCCACTGCGTGACGCGATGGTCAAAGCTCGATGTCCCATTCAAAGGTGTTTCTTTAAAGAGTCTGCTACAGCAAGTTGCGATCGAGCCGGACGCGAAGTTCGTTTCTTTCGTTTCGCGTTCGCCGAGACGCCATTCGACATCGTTGCCAATCGACGTGGCATTGCAACACGATTGTTTGATTGCGATGGAAGCCGAAGGCAAGCCGCTTGAATTTGGCCATGGAGGTCCGATTCGAAACATCGTTCCGCGAAAGTATTTCTACAAGAGCGTGAAATGGCTGGAGAGAATTGAGTTGTTGTCGGAAGATCGATTGGGATATTGGGAGGCCGATGCTGGCTATCACAACCTCGCCGATCCCTGGAAAGAGCAGCGATACATGGCTTCGACGATTGATCGTCGAACGGCGGCGAAGTTGATCGATTCGAAAGATTTTTCCAATCGTGACCTACGCAGTATCGATGCCAGCGATCGCAATCTTGACGGGCTTGATGCTTCCGGTGCAGGTTTGCGAGACGCGTCTTTTGCGAGGTGTTCGCTAGTCGGTGCAGATTTTTCGAATGCCAATTTATCCAATGCCAGTTTCGTCGGTGCGAACCTTTCACAAGCAACATTTTCGGAAACGGACGTTGAAGGAGCAGACTTTTCAGGTGCCAATCTATCGAGTGTCGATTTGAGCGACTGTTCTCTAATCGGAGCTTCATTTTTTAAAGAGTCCAGTGATGGCCCAGTCTCTGCCGAAATCGGGACGGCTGTGTTTTCGATCAGCCAGTTGGAAAACCTGAGCCCTTCGCAACGGGAATTCGTCGTCGCCAGAGCGATTTGCCAGTCATAAAGTGCCTTGCATCATCTAAAGATGAGCTTTGAGGATGGCATCCATCTCAGCATTGACAGTAGGAATCCAAGCAGCTTCGAAGTGACTGCCGGCCGCGATAAGAAGTTGGACGCACTTTTTATGATCGCTGCGATCGTCCGATTTCATCCAGCTGTGCTTGCTGCCCCAGATACAACAACTCAGCGGCGTTCCGCCAAACTGATTCTTGAATTCCAGCGGCGGTTCCGGGTCGCGTTCCAACAGGATCGACACGATTTCGTGAAAGCCATGAAAGCAAGCGCGGTCCAGCGGTGTCGAATTGTCAGCGTCTGGGACATGCGGATCAAATCCAGCTTTCAGCATCAGCTGAACCGTTTCGGTTTGCCCAAGCCACGCGGCTCGGGCCAGTTCTTTTCGGTCGCTTAGATTGAGTTGTGAAGTGATGGTTGGAGAACGCGAGATGAGGTTGATGACGGTCTGTTGATCGGCGTCCCAGCACGCTGCCAAAAAGCGATCTTTCTCGGTTCCGTTGTCAAACAAAAACTTCCACATCGCGTCATGCTGGAAATTTCTCGCGACTTCCATTGCCGTTTCGGCGTTGTTCAACTTCCAGAAATAGATGTGTCGATCGGCTTTTGTGTGAACTCGGGATGTGTGCGGACAGAAACCGACGCGCGTCGAGATGGCATCAGGTTGTAAGGCGACGACTTTGCTGGCAAGGTCGACATCGCCCAGTGCTGCCGCCATGAAAATGTCCGGCGTAGCGCCAGCGTCGATCAAATGACGACAGAGATCCGGTTTGTCGACCGCGTATTGGGCTGCAGTTGCCGAGTGGTCGAGACAACGAATCGAAACGTCTGCGCCATGGCTGAGTAAAACGTCGATAACTTCGATCGATGCCGCAACATGCAGTGGCGTTTGGCCATCACCTCCGCGAGCATTCGCGCTGCGAGGATCCTTTTCCAGACAGAATCGCACTTCGTCGACCATTCCTTGATTGGAGAACGCGTGAATGTCCGGCGTTGCGCCTTGGGCAACCAGGAAGTCGAACGTCTTCCGCTCAACGCCATCAAGCACTCCAAAGCTTCCGGCCCACCAGTCAGAGCGAGCATTGATATTAGCGCCATGTTTCAGCAGGACGCAAACCATTTCCTGATTCTGTTTCGACGCGACGACGGGTGGGCTATCGAAGTGGCACCACGGTTGATCAATTGCCTCTGACAAACCGTTAACTTCGGCCAGTAATCGATCGACTTTCTCTGGCTCGCCGCCATGGACCGCATTGATGAAAAGCTTGGCCAAGTCGGATTCGCGATCAAGCATCCTTGTCCTCGACGGTTGTTATCGCAGCGGCCGACTCGATCACCGGTGTCTTCGTGTTCTCCATGAGATGCATTTCGCGTTGCAATATTTTGAGCAACGTCTGCAGAAAGACGACGATCATCGGTCCGATCAGAATTCCAATCGGTCCAAGTACGGCCACGCCACCGATGACGCTAAGCAATGCCAGTAGCGGATGTAAGTTTGATTGTCCGTGCAAGATCCAAGGTTTAATGATGTTGTCGGCCATCGAAATGATGGCTGCGCCGTAGATCGCAAGGCCGATTGCGGCGTACGGATTGTTGTCCACAAAGTACAGATAAAGTGCACAGGGAATCCAGACTGCGGCGGCACCAACGAACGGGACCATCGCCAACACGCCTGAAAGAAGTGTCAGCAGGAAAATCGATTCGAGCCCGCAAAACCAAAAACCGAGCCCGGCGAGGATTCCTTGGACAGCAGCAGAAAGCAGCGTCGCGACGACAACCGCTCGGCTGACTCTGGCGAACTCGTGAGCAAGTTCCTTTTCGTGTTTGTCTTCGATTGGCGAAAGTCCTTGCAAACTTTCAAGCATCGCCGGTCCGTCGAGCAGAAAGAAATAGAGCCCGATGATCATGATGACGCCACCAAACAGCGTGCTGGTCACGAACGCGGTGATCGATCCGCCAAGGGCAAAAAGTTTGTCTCGCATAAAGCGGACTAACGAACTCGAATAGCGTTGTAGCTCTTCTCCGGTGGGATTCGCGGTTTCGATAATGGAGGCTTTCGTCCGTCCACCCAAAAGTTCATATTTGAACTTCATAAACTCCGAATTGGCTTTGCCGATCGTCTTGATGTACTCGTGAATCTTTTCGTGTTTGTCTTCGGTCGTTCTGGCAAACTTGAGCGTGGCCGCTGGATCTTCTTCGGATGAACTTTCTGTAACGGATCCTTTCACCGCGTCATTTTTTTCTCTCGCGAGCAGCGTAAGATTGTCATGTAGCCCTCGTGCTAATCCAATTTCGTTGCCAAATCTTCGCCAGTGCCCTCTCATGTCTTGCTGCGGAACGACAGAGTCGTCGTCAATCGCTTCGACTGGCCATCTGAGGTCCTGATTTTTGGCGATTAGAACGGAGTCACTTACGATCTCGAAAAACAGGGCCGAATGCGTTTCTAGATCTTTCTCGTTCAACACCATCGAGCTCTGAAGTTCGGTTAGTCGCGATTCGACGCCGCGAATCTCACGAGCACTCGGCATATCGAGCCTTAACTTGGAACGGACGCTAGAAAGGTTGTCACTGATTTTGGCAGTGTTAATTTGCTTGAAAACAGAGGATCCTTCGGTGGCCGCCAAGAAGACAAGCGACGACACGGGAATCAAAACCAACAACAGGATGATCAGTGTTGTCAGCATTGCAGCGACTTGCTGCCGCCCTTTCACTTTTTCCAACACCCAGCGATGAAGTGGTCGAAAAATGACAACCAGCAACGCAGAAAGAAACAGCGGAACCAAAAACCGAGCCATGACTTGATAAAAAATCACGCCCAGAATCGCGATGATTCCGATCAGCAAGATAAACGAAACGAGTCGAGACACGTTGTATCCGGGTGTCGTTTCGTTGGGTTTGCTTGAATCGGATTTTGTCATGATCTTGTTGGAAGAGTTTGGTTTCAAGAGGTAGGAAGACTTTCCCTTCCAAGCTATTGTCGAGACCCTGGCGTCAAATCAATTTCAACCGTTTCCTTATCGCGGATGACTTTGATCTTCACGACCTGACCGGGTTTAAGTCGGTCGATGACGGCGGTGTAATCGTAAATGTTTTCGATCTTCGTCCCAGCCAATTCGACGATGATGTCGCCACCACGGACGCCGGCTTTCTCCGAAGGACCGCCGGATTTCACGTCGTCCAGTTTAACACCTACGACATCGGTTCCGTAGTCGGGGACCGTGCCCAGATAAGCACGACCTCCGCCTCGCATTGCCATTTTTTGTTTCGGTTCGTGACGTTTCCAATTCGGTTGAGTTTCGCTGATCGAAAGTTTGCGAGTCACCAAACCTACCAGCTTTGCGATTCGAGCGGCTTCGACGTAGTTGAGTTTTTCCGGTGTGTCGCGCGGCGTGTGGTAATCCTTATGCGAACCGGTGAAAGCGGAAAGGATCGGGACGCCAGCCTTGTAGAACGACGTCGCGTCCGTTGGGAGTTCGGTATCGTCGTTGAGCGTCAGCGGCAGTCCCACGACCGCGTTGCTAGTCTCGATCAGTCGACTCCACGCGTCGCTGCTGCCGATGCCTTGCAGGACCAATTTGTCCTCTAGGCGGCCAATCATGTCCATGTTCAATGCGGCAACGATGCTGCGGTCCGCCATTGGATCGGCGACCGGATCAATGACTTCGATGTTGACATTCGTTAATCCGGCGTCAGACAGTTTCTTCACAACTGGAGTGATCTTTTTCGTTGGAGTTTCGGCTGGAGACTCAATGGTGACCTTAAAGTCCGGCGCGAGTTTGGCGACGACTTTGGCTTCCTTCTCCAGATCATCAAGCGTCGTTGAGGAACCATTGAGTGACAGGGATCCATCTTCTGCGACTCCGACGATAAAGTCGTGGAACGAATCGGGCTTTCTTGGTTTGCTTTTCTCCATTGCGTCGGTGACCAACCCCGGCCACTTTTTTGCAAAGTGCTTCGATCCGTGAAGTCCAAGCTCTTCTCCCGACCATCCTGCAAAGACAATATCGTGTTTGAGTTTCGTCTTGCCTTCCTTTTTCAGCTTCGCGATGTACTCGGCGATCTCGAGCATGCCGGCGATGCCCGATGCGTTGTCATCGGCGCCGACGTGGATTTGCGTTTTCTCATCCTCACGAGCCAACGATCCGCCAGTCTTTCCCATGCCGAGGTGATCGATGTGAGCTCCGACGACGATGACTTTTTCTGATGGTTGTTCGCCAACGATGAGGCGGCCGACAACGTTTTGGCCGCGCCCGATGACTTTTTTAACATTGGTCGTCGTGGAAATCTTAACGTCATCGATCGGGAAGCCAGATTGCCCTGATCCGTCGTCGAAAGATTTCTGCAATTCACCAAGGTCTTTGTCTCCTAGGAGTTGTTGCGCCATCGCATCGGTGATGCTCAACGCCGCAACGCTGGAGCCGGTAGGCGAGAAGTCATTGAACAGCGGAACAAGCTGTTGGTTGACTTGCGAGGAAGGTCCGCTGACGACGATCAATCCAACAGCGCCGCGTTCGCGAGCGTAGAGAACTTTCTTGCGCAGTCCGCCCAAGAACGAAAGGTGTTGTCGCATTTCCGGTGATACGTCTTCAGGAACGAAGCGAAATACCATCGCCCATTTTCCTTTGACGTCCAAACCTTCGTAGGAATCGTAGGCTTCGAATTTGTCCGTCTTTCCGGCAACGATTCCGTAGCCCGCGAAAACGACTTCCGATGGATCGACCGAAGTGCTTCCACTGAAAGTCAGCGGTCGCCAATCCTGATCGACTACTTTCGCTGATGGTTCCCCTTTGGTTTCAATGGCCAGTTGATTGCCGGGTCCAAGCTCTGCACCGTCGGGAAATTCAAACTTTTGGAACCAAGTGCCGTCGTCTCCGGCGGGAACGACGCCAAGGTAATCAAAGTATGCCGCAACGTATGCCGTCGCCATGCGCTCGCCTTTGGAGCCCGTCATCCGTCCGCCGAGTTCTTCGCGACAGAGAAACTGAACGTGTCGAGCGATGTCGGAATCGCGGAAGCGTGCCGATGATACTTTGGCGGATTGTTCGCCGAGTTTACTGGCTTCCTTGATCGCCTCGGAGTCGCTATCGAGGCCCAGTGCCTTGCGGGCGTTTTTGTCGTTCCAGTTTCCGATGAAGATCTGTGACTGTTTCTGAGCGTTGCGATTCGAAGTCCATGTCAGCTGCTTTCCGTCAGGCGAGAAACTGGCCAATCCGTCGAAGCCTTCGGTGTCGGTAACGCGCACCGGTGGTGATTTTCCATCCGCGGCGACAAGGTACAGCTCAAAGTTTCCGAAGCCGTGTTTGTTGGTCGTGAAAATCAGGTAGTCGCCCGAAGGATGATAGAACGGTGCCCAGCTCAACACGTTCATCTTCGTCAGCGTTTTTTGATCGGTGCCGTCGATCTTCATCGTCATGATCTCAGCGGTTGCTCCGTTTTCGGCGAATCGTCTCCAGCAAATTCGCTTTCCGTCGGGTGAGAAGAACGGCCCGCCGTCGTAGCCAGGGAAGTCGGTTAGCTGTCTGACGTTCGAGCCATCCGCGTTCATGATGAACAGCTCCATCATGTAGGCCGGATCGGTTTCGAACTTCTTCTTTTGTTCTTCGGTCATCGGCTTGCTGTAAGCGTTTCGATTCGAAGCAAAAGCAATCTGCGTTCCGTCGGGCGAATAGGATCCTTCGGCGTCGTAGCCTTTGGCGTCAGTGAGCTTCACATACTTGTCGGATCCGGATTTGCCGGCATAGAGCTCGTAGTTTTCGTCGTAGTCCCAAGAGTACCGCCGCTGCGTGCCGGACTCCCGCATCTCGATTTCGGCTTTCTGTTTGGCGACTGCTTCGGGATCGTCTTGAGTCGAAGCATAAAGTACGGTCTCATCGTCGGGAGCGATCCACGCACAAGTCGTCTTGCCATGCCCCGGCGAAATTGGACTCACGTCGCCGGTTTCGAAATCGAGAACGTAAATCTGAAAGAACGGATTCGCTTCCAAACGCTCGCTCTGGAACACCATCTTCTGACCGCTGCGGCTAAAATAGCCCTCCCCTGCTCTTTTTCCTTCGAACGTAAGCTGACGAGCACCCGCAATAAAGGTGGTTTCGACAGATTCGGTTTCGACTGATTCCTTGACCGCGGATTCAGTATTCTCTGCTTGCGTGGCCAGACAAATTGTCGCGTTTAGCGTCCAAAGTGCAGCCATGGCCGCGAACATGAAAGCTAGGTTCACAGATAGGTCGCTGGTTCGGGTTGATGTAGATGTAAGGCGGTGCATGAGTCTTCAGTGCGAAAAACGTGAATGGCCGAACAGGTTCAACCTTGGATGTCCGATTAAACTAACAACAGTTTAACTTCTTCGGAACTCATGTTTTTCCGTGCAACATGAGGGACCGAGAGTGGTTAAACCATTGATCCGCTATCAAACGGCTGCAAATTCTGGCCGTCGCGACTACAATTTCGCAATGAGTCGGGAAAACGCGACAAAAACCGTTACCTAAAGCCAATTTCGCCGGTTAGCCAACGCTGTATCGGTCCAGTTCAAATCCATTTTCAAAGCAGCAACCATGATTGCAAATCGAAGTTACGACTGTCTCGTCATTGGGGCCGGACCGGCCGGTTCGACCGCGGCCTGCATCGTCGCCGAACAGGGTTTTTCAACACTGCTGCTTGAGCGCGATCAGTTCCCCAGAGAACACGTTGGCGAGTCGCTTATGCCGGAGGCGTTTTGGATTTTCGAACGGCTCGGTTTGACTCATGAGATGGACAAGATTGGCTTTCAGAAAAAGCACGGTGTTCAGTTCGTTAGCGCCAGTGACAAAGAAACCAAGCCATTCATTTTCTCCGAGCACGATGATCGCGAAAGCAACATGTCGTGGCACGTGAAGCGTGCAGAATTTGACAAGATGCTCTACGACGCGGCATTCCAACGCGGTGCAACTTGTGTCGACAACACGCGCGTGCTCGATATCGAACTCAAACCAAAGTCGCCTCATAAAGTCACGTTTCTGGATGAAAAAGGTAAAGAACGTGAACTGTCGGCGAAGGTCATTGTCGATGCGTCCGGTCAGTCTGCAATGATTGCGAATCGCGAAGGGCTGAAGGAAAACTACGACGATCTGAAGAAGGCCGCGATCTGGGGATACTTCGATAACGCTCAGCGAGCCGGTGGTGGCAATCCAGAAGTGACTTGTATCTTGCACACCGAATCAAAGGACGCTTGGTTTTGGTACATCCCGTTGGCCGATGGCACGGTGAGTGTAGGGCTTGTCGGCGACAACGATTTCTTGCTCAAACGAGGTTGTTCGCCGCAGGATACATTTGACGCGGAGCGTAAGAATTGCCCGGGGATTGGACGTCGTTTGCGTGACGCGAATCAAGCTGGTCGATTACAGATTGCCAAGGAGTTTTCTTATCGTACGACGAAGCAGGCCGGCAACGGTTGGGTTTTGGTCGGCGATGCGGGCGGCTTCATCGATCCGATTTACTCGTCGGGAGTTTACCTCGGGCTCAAGTCCGGATTCTTGGCCGGCGAAGCAATCGCTGAAGGTCTGCACAAGAATGACCTGTCTGAAAAGCAGCTTGGTAAGTGGACTCGCGACTTCGAAACTGGCGTGGATTGGATTCGCAAACTTGTGCGAGCCTTCTACACGAAGGAATTCAGTTTCGGCGGATTCATGAAAGAGTATCCACAGCACGCCGGAAACTTGACGGACCTCTTGATTGGCAAAGTCTTTGATGGTGATCCCGGTGCGATCTTTAAGGACATGGATCCTTGGATTGAAAAAGCCAAGAACGGCGAAATGGCCAAAACGTGAGATGGCTTTAGCTCAGCCAACACCAGCTGAGCGAGCTTGTTTGCACGAATCGTTTAACGGCAATACCGTTCAATGAAGGTGATTCAGTAGGGTCGTTGCAGTTGAGGA
>CALLUY010000207.1 GCA_938010615.1 uncultured Pirellulaceae bacterium
TCCGAGGATTTCCTGCTCCCTCGCTTGCGCGTCGGGCTTGTATTGGAACGCTTCGCTTTTTTAGGGTTCCGGAGGTGGTCGCTACGCTCGACCTCCGGCTAATGGCTGAAATTCCTTCGGAATAAAAATGTGTGCAATTTCGTGAGACACCCTCCGTCTAGGCCCAAAGGGAGGGTGATACCGAATCGAAAACTTTACTCTTCGCTATCGGCGTTGCCTTCATCGTTGCCGACGTCTGGCGTTGATTCCGGCGGTGAATCATCGGCCTTCACGTCATCAGCGGAGGTAACATCCGCACCGTCGGTTGGCGGAACGACCTGTCCTTCGACAACTCCTTCTTCGTTCTCCAATTCATCACGAGGAACGCGAACGATCGTCGCCAACGTGTCATCGTCCTTCAAACGCATGATGCGAACACCCTGAGTGTTGCGTCCGATCGTGCTGATCTCCGAACACTTGATTCGCTGGATCTTGCCCTTGGCCGTCATCAACAACAACTCGTCATCATCGTTAACCGAAGAAATGCCGATCACGTTGCCGTTGCGATCCGTCGTCTTGATGTCACGCAATCCTTTACCGCCACGCTTCTGCGTTCGGTAACGCGCTGAGCTACTTGCCTCTTCGCCGTCTTCGTTCACGTCGCCAATGTTTGGACCAAACGGAGTCCGTTTTCCGTATCCTTTTTCGCACACGGTCAACAAGGTCGCCGAAGGATCGGCCACACGCATGCCGACGACTTCGTCACCATCGGAAAGCGTAATTCCCTTCACGCCGCTGGTGTTGCGACCCATCGGACGAGCATCAGATTCGGAGAATCGAATCGCCATTCCATCCGCTGTACACAACAGGATTTCGTCGTCCTTACTGGTAACGATTGCGTCGATCAATTTGTCGTCGTCACGAAGTTTAATCGCGATAATGCCGCCCGCTCTCGGTCGACCGTATTTTGAAAGTTCGGTTTTCTTAACCAATCCTTTCGACGTACACATCAATAGATAGTGATCCTCTGCCGTGAAGTCACGAATCGCGCGACAGGCAGCAACTGTTTCGTCTTTCTCCAGCGTGATCAAGTTAATGATCGCGCGGCCGCGACTCTCGCGCGATAGCTGCGGAAGTTTGTGAACTTTCAACCAGTGAACTTGACCTTTGCTGGTGAAGAACAACAGGTAGTCGTGCGTACTGGCCGCGAACACATGTTCGATCGGATCCTCTTCGTCGGTCGCAGCTCCTTTGAGCCCCGTGCCGCCACGGCCCTGAGTCTTATAGGTGCTGACAGGCGTTCGTTTGATGTAGCCACGATGACTGATCGAAACGACCATGTTCTCTTCTTCGATCAATTCTTCCAGATCGATGTTGCCGACTTCTTCCATCGAAAGAACGGTGCGACGAGCATCCGCGTGCTTATCGCGGATCTCAGACAGATCATCTTTAATGATCGCTCGAATGTTGGCTTCATCCGAAAGGATGCGAAGGTACTCGGTGATCTCTTCGAGGAGCTTTCCGTGTTGGCCCTGAAGTTTTTCCTGCTCCAAGTTCACCAACTGGCCCAGCGTCATTTTCAGGATCGCGTCGGCCTGAACGGCAGTCAGGTTATAGATGTCCTTTTCGCCACGCTCCTGTTGAAAGACTTCGAAACCCGTTTCGCCAAGCGCCTGTTTCAGCATCGCAGCCGGACATTCGATGCCCATCAAACCCTGTTTGGCTTCCGCCTGCGTTTTCGATTGGCGAATGATCTTGATGATCTGATCGATGTCAGCCAGCGCCAGAAGGAGTCCTTCCAACACGTGCTTCTGTCGGCGAGCACGATTGAGCAAGAACTCGGTGCGGCGACGAATCACATTGATGCGATGCCGAATGAACTCGCGGAGGAAATCCTTGATCGTCAGCTCTTGCGGCTTGCCGTCGACCAACGCCATGAAGTTCATCGAGAACGAAGTCTGCAATGGCGAGAATTGATAAAGCTGATTGAGCACCACTTCCGGATCCGCGTCCGATTTGACTTCAATCCAAAGCTTGACCGGTTCCTTAAGGTCACTGAGATCCTTGATCTCGGAGATGCCGCTGACGCGACCCGTCTTCACGAGGTTAGCGATCTTTTCGACGACGTTGTCCCGCGTCTGCTGAAACGGAAGTTCTGAAACGACAATTCGGCTGCGGGTTCGATTTCCTTTTTTGTATTCTTCGATCTCGCACTGAGCCCGAACGGGAATCGTACTGCGACCGGTGTGATACGCTTTCAGAATTCCCGCACGTCCGCAGATCGTTCCGCCAGTCGGGAAGTCCGGACCTGGCAAGACGGTCATGATTTCGTGAATCGAGCACTCGGGATTGTCGAGCACCATTGCCATCGCGTCGCAGACTTCGCCAAGGTTGTGCGGAGGAATCGAAGTCGCCATCGAAACCGCGATACCGCTCGAACCATTGACCAACAGGTTAGGAAACTTGCTCGGCAGAACGGTCGGCTCCATTCGCCGCTCGTCGTACGTCGGCGTGAAATCGACGGTGTCGAATTTGATGTCATCCATCATCATCGATGCGAACGTCGACATGCGAGCTTCGGTATATCGCATCGCAGCAGGAGGCAGGCCGGCGATCGAACCGAAGTTACCCTGCTTGTCGACCAAAATGTGTCGCATGTTCCATTCTTGGGCCATTCGTACGAGCGTCGGATAAACGATACTCTCACCGTGCGGGTGATAGTTACCGCTGGTGTCGCCGGAAATTTTGGCACACTTCACCCGCGCCGCTCCCGGCGTCAGGTTCAAGTCGTTCATCGCGACCAGAATCCGTCGCTGGGATGGCTTCAAGCCGTCGCGAACATCCGGCAACGCACGCGAAACGATCACGCTCATCGCATACGTTAAGTAACTACTTTTGAGCTCATCTTCGATCGGCATTTCCAGCAGGCCCTTTCTGGACCTGGTATCGCCGGCTTCAAATTCGTTCTCGTTGTCGTCGTTTTCTGGCAAGTCAGTGGACAAGGGTGTCGCCTTTTTGGTTGATCGAGGTTAATCGAAAATCGCGTGGTATTCAGTTCGATTTAGGGTCGAAATATTGGAATTAAAAGCCTGATAAGAATCAGCTTTCAGATCGCCAGTTTTTGACCGAAAACCGGCCATGGCTCGAATCTAAGAATCCCATTTTTGTTCGGTAAAAAGCGAGTCGAAATCGCATTTTTTGATTCAACGAACATGAATCAGATTCTACCAGAATTCGCCCGTTTTTTCAATGAGCTGACGATCGTTTTAATGTGCCGTTGTTCCCCGCAATGACAATCTGTATTGATGGTGATTGTAGAACTTTTTGTGAAGTAACCGGGTATGATTAGGGCGGCGTCTGCGGCGATTTTTAGGTGGCATAGGCTTCCAGCCTGTGATCTGCATGTCCGCAGGCTGGAAGCCTACGCCACCTCTTTCGCGGAGCGAAATGCGACAAACCCTGAACCCCGAACCCTGAATCCTCAAAAAATGGCTCCAGAATCCGACAATCCTTTCAGTCTTGATGCCGCAATAACGGCCAGGCTCGACGATCTGCCAGATCAAGCTCAACAGGGCGGAAACCATCGGTCCATCGAAGGGGTGCTCAATGCCGATCGTGAACTCCAGCCCCAAGCATGGGAGATCCACGAATATCACGAATCAAGGCCAACGACTGCGATTGATCGAGAGCTCGACCGGATCACCGCCGTTCCCCCGCTGGCTCAACTTTTTGATCTGACGATTACCGGCAACCACAAAGTCCTCACCAAGCTTGGTCCAATCAGTTTCAATGGCAGTGCTCTGCTGTGCAAGTGTCCTGACTGCGCCGCTCCGATGACGATCCGGCTATGGCTGGGATTAGCCGATTGTTGGCGATGTCCCGCAAGCGTTGCACTGGACGAGAGAATTGTTGCTCAAATTTCTCAGGCCGCCAAACAGAAACGCCGCGAACTCCCCAAGCCACCGCCCACGCCTGAAGATTTCTTTGGTCGTCGCCCGTTGGAAACCGTCGCACCGCAAGTCAACACAGGTGATTCAAGTCGCAGGGTGGATACCGATCCAGAAATTTCAGACGAACTTGATCGGCTCACGCAAGGATCACGTTTGGCCAGAGTCCTACGCCGAATGTTTCGCATCACGCCGGCGTGGTTGGTTAGCTTTCTGTTGCACATTATCGCGATTCTGATTTTGGCGGTCATCGTTTTTGGTGATGCCGATTCCGAAATCGCAGAAGCAATCACACTATCAACGTTTCTTGATCGATCAGACACCGTTGGTGGCGACGTTCGAATCGAAAATCCGATCGATACGCTTCAGGATGACGTCGCGATCGCGGCGAAGTTCGAAAAAGGTGACGAAGAGGTTCGCGATGCCGTCGTCCAAGCTGCAAAAGACGCATTGGAGTTGCGCGTTGACCCGCAATCCGCGATGCGATTGCCGGACTTGAAAACGGTTCGAAAAAACATCACGACACGTGCCGGCTATGAGATGTCATTCGCTGCCCGGGATCCGCGAGTCCGAGCTGAAATCGTGAAGAAAGAAGGCGGCACCAATCTGACGGAAGCTTCCGTTGCTCGTGGATTGCGTTGGTTGGCTTCGGTGCAAAACGATGATGGTTCCTGGAGCCTGAAGAATTACAGTCGCAGTGACCGACCCGGCAACAAAGGGGACGCGATGGGAACGGCTTTGGCTCTATTGCCATTTCTGGGAGCCGGACAAACTCACGAATTTGGCGTCTATCAGAAAAACGTTGCCGGTGGTCTCAAGTGGCTGATGGAGAATCAGAAAGGCAACGGTGACTTGCGAGGCGATATCACGTCTCAAGCCGGAATGTACGCACATGGTCAGGCAACCATCGTGCTCTGCGAAGCGTTGGCACTTTCGGGGGACCGACAATTTCTGGACCCCGTCCAGCGTGGGATTGCTTTCATCGAATATGCTCAACACGGTCAGGGCGGTTGGCGGTACCAACCAAAGCAATCAGGGGATACTTCTGTATTTGGCTGGCAGATGATGGCGCTACAGAGCGCCCGAGCAGCGGAAATGGAAGTCGCGATCAATCCGGAAACTTTCACACGTGCCGACATGTTTCTGGATTCTGTCGCCTCGCAACCACGTGGCCGCGAGAAGTTGCTCGATGGAGCCGCCTACAGCTATCAGCCTCGCCGCGAAGCGACAGAGATCATGACGGCCGAAGCCATTTTGTGCCGTATGTACTTGGGCTGGCGAAAGGACGATCCGCGATTGAAGTCAGCGGTTAACTGGCTGGTGAAGAATCATTTACCGTCCGCCAAAGATCGGAATCTCTACTATTGGTATTACGGCACCCAAGTGATGCATCATTTCGGCGGTGATCATTGGAAGCAGTGGAACAGGCGAGTTCGCACGTTGTTGATTTCAACGCAAAGCCGTCGCGGTCGCTATCCGGGCAGTTGGTCTCCCGACGAATTCGAATGGGGCAAAAAAGGCGGCCGCATCTACACAACCGCCATGGCCGTCTGCACGCTGGAAGTTTACTATCGACACTTGCCGCTGTTTAAGCAATTGGAACTTGAGTAGTTGGAATGCGGAATGCGGAATGCGGAATGCGGAATGCGGAGTCTTCAGTGTGCATGCAGTTTCCGACTTCCGAATTCCGCACTCCCCATTCCCAAATCCGCAGTTTTTCGGACGGCGGCTGTAGCGTTTGGCACCTCTGCAAACTTAAAGCCACAGATTCACACAGATAGACACAGATGACATGCGGTTGTGACGTCGCGAATAATCTGTGTTCATCTGTGTTCATCTGTGGCTTAGATTT
>CALLUY010000208.1 GCA_938010615.1 uncultured Pirellulaceae bacterium
GAGGCTCTTGGCAAACGCCATACAACGACGACGTTTATATTCTTGATGCGATCACCAGCAATCCTGGTGCAGCCGGCGGCATCGTTTGCGATACGAAGGGGCGGCCGATTGGTCTGATCGGAAAAGAATCCCGCGACGCGAGAACCGGTTTGTGGCTAAGCTATGCGATTCCGTTTTCAAAACTGACTGATTCGGTGAATCGAATTTTCGACGGAAAAAACCTCAACGACCAAAACATGTCGTCTCGCCGAACGGCTGAACCAATGGATCCGAAGTTGCTCGGATTCTCTTTGGTCCCCGAAGTACTCAATCGAACGCCACCGTACATCGAATCAGTACAAGCCAAGTCGGCTGCGTTTGACGCAGGAATCCTGCCAGACGATTTGATTATCGAAATCAACGGCCTACCAGCAGCATCATGTCGTGACGTCGCAAAACGACTCGGACAAGTCGACCGCGACTCGCCAGTGTCGATCACGGTGCAGCGTGGCAGCAAATTTATTTCCGTGCAGATGTCACTGGTGGAAAAGAATTGATCACCAATATTGGAAAACGTTTTGTGCTTACCTGTCTTGGCGTCTGCATTGCTTGCGCGGTCGCTGGCGCACAAGACGAACTTGCGAAAGCCACCAATGCGGCAATTGAATTCGCGTCGAAGTCCGTTGTGCAGATCGACACAATCGGCGGCTTGACTCCCGAAGGACAATCTCGTTCGACCGCACCATTCTCTGGCACCGTTGTTTCGGCGGACGGAGTGATCCTGACCGCCAGCTACAATTTGCTGCACGAACCGGCAAGCTTCTTTGTCAAACTCCCCGGAGATGGCGACGAGGTGGAGCGACTTTCGGCGAAAGTTATCGCAACCGACTCAAGTCGCAACGTCACGTTCCTAAAGATCGATCGTGCTGACCTGACCCCCATTCAGTTTGCGGATCATTCAAATCTTCGGGTTGGCGAACGGGCCATCGCGATTGGCAAAAGCATGTCGGTTGGCGATGCGAACGTTTCGTTTGGCATCGTGAGTGCGAAAGGGCGGATTTGGAATCGTGCGACGCAAACCGACGCAAAGATTTCTAGGCAGAACTACGGCGGTCCACTGGTCACGTTGACTGGCGAAGCAATCGGCATTCTGGTTCCCATGTCACACAGCAGTTCCGAAGTCGTCGCAGGCGCACAATGGTACGATTCAGGAATCGGATTTGCTGCGAACATCGATCCGAATTCAGTGGCGTTCAAACGACTGCTTGGTGGCGAATCGTTGCGACCGGGTTTGATGGGAGTGACTTTTGAAGGGCAGGACGAAAACGCAGACCCGGCAAAAGTTTCCTTTTGCCTCCCGACCTCGCCGGCGGGGAAAGCCGGCCTCAAGGTAGGCGACACGATTGTCGCTGCCGCTGAACAGAAGATCATTCGCCAAGGTCAACTGAAGCACATCGTGGGACCGCTGTACGAAAAAGAAACGCTGAAAGTAAGAGTTGATCGCGATGGAAAATTGCTCGACTTCGAAATCGAACTCGCCGGCGAAATCGATCCCTACGTCGAACCAGAAATCGGCGTGCTGCTTGCCAATGGCGACGCGGCAAAGATTGAATTTGTGATTTTGGGTTCACCTGCGGAAATAGCAGAACTGAGCCCCGGAGATGTGATCACCAAACTCAACGATAAAGAAATCGAAAACGCGGCCGCACTCCGGGAAGCCGTTTCACAACTGGTCGCCGGAGAATCCTGCCAGCTAGAACTCTCTCGCGACGGCAAAACAACGGAAGTCGACTTGGAAACGCGCCGGCAGACCGCTGAACCAATCGCCGACTTTGAGCCGCGAAATCAGCCGGCTTCAAAAACCGAAACCATTTGCATCACCGTCGCCGAAGGCTCGAATGCCTGCGACGCGTTTGTCCCTCGTTACGACGACAACGTAGAATCGCCTCCATCCGTTTTGGTTTGGGTTCCTGCTCCGGGCCCTGTTGATTCAGACCGAATGAAAGCGAGGTTTGAAGAATTCTGCTTGAAGTGGAACACGATTGTTTTGGTTCCGCAATCTGTTGATCCGGACGAATGGCTGCCTGACGACGCATCCGTCATCGCCAAAGCGGTCGAACGTCTGGAGCAACAAGTGAAATTTGATCCCAATCGCGTCGCGATTGCAGGCGAGGGGCCGGGTGGGTTGATGGCGATTCGAACCGCGTTCGGAAATCGAAAAACGTTTCACGGAGTGATCGTTGTCGATGCCGAACTGACCACTCGTTTACCGAACCTTGGTTCTCAGCCGTCGCTTCGAATGCATCTTATGATCGTCGGCGGAGAGGATGTGGAAGAGGGCGTCGAGTTCTTTCGCAAGAAAGGTTTTTCAGTTTTCGCGATTGATCAAGGAGCCGGTTTGCGACTGCCGACTATTTTTCGGTGGGTCGCGGCACTGGATCGCCTTTGATTGTGCACGCCTTGGCTGTGAATTTTTCCAAGCAACCAAAACAGAGTCGTCTTTCGCTCCGCGAAAGAACGGTTAAGGACGCAACTTTCGCGGAGCGAAAGGCGACTATCCAAAAATTCAAACCATCGCCGTGACCTGCGCCCGACCAACGGTCACGATAAGCAACATACACCTACAGCGATTCCGGCAACGCATCGACCCAATCGCGATCCGGTTCATAGCCAAGCTGCACCAACTGCTTTCCGCAAATTGAATCGAACAGTTTGCCATCCGCCATCGTGAAGTGGCTTTTCCAATCACCAACCACGCCCTTTCGCGCCTTCGCTGTCGGCTGCGATCCATCACCTGCTTTGCGTCCCGTCATCTGTTCGAAGGAGACCTTCTGCGAAGCCGCGTCGACACCAGACGGATCAGCACCGACGACAGAAACAATCTTTGCAATCTCGGCCGACAGATCTGTCTTCATCGATTCGTAGCTAATTTGCACATCCGCAGAACCGACGTCCAACGCGTCGATCGTTTCGCGCCAATTGTTGGCCCATTTTTCAATCACCGCATCGTCAAAGAACCGTTTCAATTGAAAACCTCCCTCTTTGTCGACATGGTATCGATAGCGATCCGTTCCCTCGGCGTCCTTCAACAGCCAATCATAAGTTCCGCTGGTGAGCACATCGCGACCGTCGCGAACCAGTTGGATAATCTTCGAATCGGGAAACAGTTTGCGAATCTTTTCGACGACCATCATCGCCGTGCCCGGATAGGGCGTGATTTTATCAATCACAAACTTCTTGTTCGTCCGCCGCGTCGCAAAGCCGACCAGAAAGTTGGCAAACGATTTCTCAAACGCGTCGGTAAACTCGCCACGATTCATTCCCATCGCATCGAAGAAGTAGTGCACCGAAAATGCTTGAGCATATTTATCAAATGTGATTCGTGGCGAAGTCGAACCGTCATTGTTCTTCCAGACTTCACAAAAGTCACCGAAGAGCCGATGTTCGGTCGCGAAAATTTCCGGGTGCTGATTGAGTGCAGTCGTCAGCCACGTCGAACCGCTTCGAGGCGCACTGATTACGAAATGAATTTCAGGTTGAGCCATATTTCGGTATTGAGTTTGCGCTGATGGTTAGTTGAAATCATAACCCGAAGCGTGAGCGAGGGACCAGCAGCACCTCGCTCACGCTTCGGGTTATGAATCCTTGCCTCAATCCAGCTTCCATTCGTGATCGACCTTTAGAATTCCATGAATCCCCATTCCGTAGACGTCGATCGGAGGTCCAATGATTCGAAAATTTCCACAACCACTTCGGCGATGAAAGAACTCGGTGGTCTCCGGCCCGAAGAGCGAGATATTGAAATGGTAAGCACCGAGCAACAACGGCAGTTCTTGAAAGCTGAGCGTCAACATGCGGCCGTCAGGATGCACCGCAGGATCGACATCGAAGCGGACTTCTTGATAAGCGGTTGAAACGGACGACACGGTTCCGATCGACGGCGAATTGAGCGCGACAATGACGCGAGCGTTCTCGATCTTCTTCTTTGATTTCAAAAGGATCCGGATTTTCAACGAATCGTTCGTTTGAAATTCTGTTTGTGGTTCATCGTTTTTATTCACGACTGTGACTTCAGCGATTTCTGCTTCGCGAGTCTTCTGCTGAAGTCGCTCCGTTCGAATCCGTTCGGAAGCGCCGAGGATTTCTTCGTAAACCGCACAGCCAGCGTCGAGTTCGCCGTCGTGAACAATTCGTCCGCGGTTGAAGACGACCGATCGCGTGGCGACTCGCTGCAACATCCCAATCGCATGCGTCACCAAAATAATCGAAACTCCATTGCTGACCAATGTGCGAAGGTGCTTGAAACATTTCATACGAAAGCCAACGTCGCCGACGGCCAAAACTTCATCGATCAGCAATAGTTGCGGGCGCAAGTTCGCGGCAACCGAAAACCCCAATCGAATCCTCATCCCGGAACTGTAGGTCTTTACAGGAGCTTCCATCACGTCGTGCAGTTCCGCAAAATCGACGATCTCATCGTAGACTTCATCGACTTCACGTTTCGACATTCCCAGCACGGCGGCGTTGATGTAAACGTTCTCGCGGCCGGAAAGAATCGGATTGAAACCCGTTCCCAATTCGATCAAGGCTCCGATCTTTCCATTGATTCGAATTTCGCCGCGATCCGGTTTGATCAAACCGTTGATCATCTTCAACATCGTGCTCTTGCCAGCTCCGTTTGGACCAATCAAAGCAACACATTCGCCGGGCTCGATTTTAAAGCTCGCGTTGCGAATCGAGTAAAACTCTCCTGGTCGCAACTGTCCTTCGGCTCGATCCTCACCGCGACCGACGATCTCTTTCCCAAGGTCGTACAGTCCGTAACGCATCGCAAGTTTAAGATTGCGGCAGAAGACTTTGGAAACGTCTTCAACGTTCAGAATCAATTTCGAGTTGTCAGAGTTTTCGCTCATGGCTTAGTACGCATTCATCCGTTCGACAATCACGGGAATGGAAATTCGAAACACGGCGAGTCCAAGCAGAAAAATCGGAATCGCTAGGAATGCTAAAATCATGCCTGGCAACACGAAGGGGGATTCTCCAAACAGCGTCAGATCGCGAGCCCAAACTAAAAGCGGCGCCGCAGGATTCAGCCACACCAACAGACTCGTGTTCGGATCATTCTCCAGCATGTCACCCGTGATGACGTAGATAATTGGCGTCGTCAGCATCCAAAACGGCATGGCGATTCCGATGAATCGATTCACATCCTGATACAGCGATCCAATCGGCATGATCAACATCCCCAAACCGGCGGCAAACAGAATCATCAACAACGCAATCGGAAGCGCCCACAACACTGCGAGGTTCGGCGTAACTCCGTACCACAGAAACGCCGGAATCAAGAGCAGCGATCGAATCGCAAAATCGAAGAGCACTTCTCCCAGTCCCACCAGCAAGAGACTCTCACGGGGAAACCGGAGCTTCGCGATCATGCCGCGATTCTGATTGATCACTTTCAACGGCATCTGAAAGGCATCGATAAACGTCTGCCACAGGATCATGCCAGTCAAAATATAAACCGTCAGCGAGATCTCCATATCGCCGCCAATTTCGAACACTCCTTGATGTCGCAAGAACACCCAGACCGCCGTGTTGGCAATCGGAGGCAGGAAAGCCCAGAACAATCCAAGAAAGGTTTGCCGATAGAGCCCTCGCAGGTTTCGCAAGAACAGTCGCCAGCCGAGTTCACGGCCTGACCAAAAATCTGCCGCGATGTTCTTAAACATTTCAACCGGGTTCTTGATTTCCGATTGAGAGTTGTAAACGGTCAGCTGATCGCTGGTTTGAATTTCCAACGTCGGCAGCACCTCGTTTTCGAGAGTGGAAGATTCTGAAGTCGTTTCAGTCACGTTGAAAAACAGGTGAGTCTGGAATAGTGAAATCTGGATCAATTCTAGCCTGGACGACGATTCTTCCCCATGCGGCTTTGAAGCTCTCTACGCCAATCCGCCGCGGATCAAATCGTGCATGTGAATGATTCCGGCAATTTTCTGCTCGGTATTCAACACCGGCAGCACCGTAATTTGCCGTTGCTCCATCAAATTTAGAGCAACCGCCGCCAATGTATCGATTTGAATCGAAGCCGGCTTTTTGATCATGAACGAGGCAACCGATTCGCCAAGTGGATTGGCTTCCTGATTTGCCGTCGACTCAAAGATTCGGCGGACGTCGCCGTCGGTCAAAATGCCCTCCAAGCAGCTGTCTTTGTTCTGGACCAGAACCGTGCCCATCTTCTTTTGGCTGATCATCGTAACGGCTTCGCCCAAAGAGCAACTGACATCGACGACTGGGACTTTTTCTCCTTGGTGCATCAAATCTTTGACTTGGAGTAAAAGCTTGCGTCCAAGATGCCCGCCCGGATGAAAGATCGCAAACTGTTCTTTTGTGAAACCTCTCAACCGCATCACCGTAACGGCCAATCCATCGCAACAGGCCAACGCAACCGTTGAGCTATTCGTTGGAGCCAGCGAATCCGGATCGGCTTCGGTGTCAACGCTCGCATCGATCACGGTCGTGGATTGTCGTGCCAATGAAGAAGTCACGTTTCCAGTGATCGCGATGATTGGCAACTTCTTCCGCAACATGAAAGGAAGCAGCTCCAGCAGTTCCGTGGTCTCACCGCTGTTGGAAATTGCCAGCACAACATCGGCGTGGCCAACAATCCCGAGGCCTCCGTGCAGTGCGTCAGCAGGATCAAGAAAGATCGCCGGCGTTCCGGTGCTGGAAAAAGTGCCAGCGGCTTTTCGGGCGATGCAGCCCATCTTGCCCATGCCGGTCACGATCAGTCGACCTTTACTTGCGGCAATCGTTCGAACGGATTCAGCGACTTCGCATCCAACGCGGCCTGCAGCTGACTCAATCGCTGAGGATTCGCTTTTTAGAACGTCCGTGAACCAAGCCTCAATGGTGCTATCAGTTTCTTCGGCTGGTGAATTCAATGGATCGTTCAATTATTAGAGTGATGTTACACGCGTTATCGCTTCAGGAACTTTATCGGTCATTCTAGCCAAAATCGAAATGATCTTGATCAAAAAGACCCTGTTATGGTATCGAACGCATTAAAGATGGCGAAATTCTCCAGCTTTGAGACACTCGCCTACCCACAAAACACGATGGCACGGACGCCGTTGACGATCTTCGAAAGACCTTTTTCGTCTCGATGTCCGCCCGATGAATATCCAATCGACCGGATGACACGATGACTGAAAACGAAACCATAGAAGTCGACACACGCGGATCTGTAGTTCCTCGCGGCAGCGGAGCACTCATCGGCCGATTCCTCGCCGTTGGCCTGTTCGTAGCGCTTGGTACCTTTGCGGTCATCCAGTCTTTGTCCGGAAAAGCGACTGAAGAAGCCAACGCCAAAACAGGGGAAGGAGAGACCGAACCAGTCGTCGTCGTGAATAACGACCCTGACCCCGACATCAAAACGCCGATCATCGAAAAACGGAAGTCCACTTTCGGAACCCCAGTCGCCAACACCAAACCAACGATGCCGTCCTCGCCGATCGTGAGTAAAGCAGTAGGCACATTCTCGAAAACGCTCAAGCCTGCAACGACTCCCGTTGTCGTTAAGCCCCGACAAACGACAGGCACGTTTGGAACGCCGACCTCCACCCAAATCAAAACTCCACCGCCAAATCGAACTGCGATGCTCCAAACAGGTTCGGCAGCATCAAGGTTCGGCACTGGCGGACCAGCGACCGCGACTGTCCAGTCAGCCGCTCAGTCGACTGCTGATTCTCTCGGCTCAGCCGTCAGCAACTTGAAGCAAAAGGTCGGCAACGCGACCAACTCTGCCGCGAATCGATTTAGTCAGTTCGGCAGCGACATCAAGAACAAAGCGGTTGATACAACCAATCGCGCCAAATCCGCTTTCGGAACGGGATCGACTTTCGGATCAACAACGCAACCAACCAAACAGCCAATCTCAACAGGATCTCCGTTCACCCAGAAGTCCAACCCAATCAAACCAATCGAAGCGAAACCATCGCTTGATTCGCTCAACCAACGACCGTTCGGATCGACACAAGCGAAAACAGGAGGCTTTCAAAGCCGATCGCTCAACCCGATCGCGAACTCTTCGACGCAGCAATCGCGTACTCCTGCCAACACCGCCGCTGCAGCACCTCGACGCACAACTTTCCCGCCGAAGACGGGCACTCCAGCGGCTCTTCCTCGTGACCCGTTTACACCGACAACTTCGACGAACTCCAACCGATTCCCACCACGAACACCTCCAGCCGCACAACCTCGCCGCACAAATCCGGTTGCGCAGACGCAGATGCCATCTTCAAGGAGCGGCGTGCCTGCGATGCAAGCCAGTCGCGTTAGCCCGAAGCCTGGCGACCGCCAGTACGAAGGCGTTCAAGCTCCTTCGATGATCATTCAGAAGTCAAGTCCACGAGAAATACAAGTCAACCAAACCGCAGACTTCGAAATAAAAATTCGTAACGTCGGTCGCGTTTCGGTAGACGACGTGCTGGTCATTGACCAGGTTCCGACAGGCGCTAAATTCATTGACGCAAATCCAAAACCTTCGACACAATCTCGCCTCGGCGAAATCCAATGGCAACTCGGTACGATGAAGCCTGGCGAAGAGCGAACGATTTTGCTTCAAGTCCAACCAACAGAAGCCGGAGAAATCGGAAGTGTCGCGCAGTTTTACTTTGGCGGCCGCGCATCAAACCGCACGAAGGTTACTCAACCGAAGCTGAAAATTAGCCATACGACCGATCCAAAAATTTTGATCGGAGACAACGTCGTGTTTGACGTGATTGTTGAGAACACCGGCAACGGACCAGCGAAAGACGTCATCATCCAAGAAGAAGTTCCTGAGTTGCTCGAGTATCAAGACGGATCACGCGAACTCGAATACGAAGTCGGTACACTCATGCCCGGCCAGTCACGTCGCGTGCAGCTCGGCTTAAAAGCGGCTCGAGTCGGTCGCTTGCGGAACGTCATGTTCGCATCCGCCAAAGGTGGTCTGCAAGCCAAGCACGAAACAGACATCGAGATCATTGCCCCGAAACTGGAAACGTCCAGCGAAGGTCCGACACAGCGATACATTCAACGACAGGTGACTCACACGTTCACCGTCGCCAACAAAGGAACGGCCGACGCTACCAACTTGCGATTACTTGCACGATTGCCAAGCGGCCTTCGCTATGTGAACGCTAACAATCGCGGCCGCTACGATCGAAACTCGCATTCCGTCGTCTGGCAGATGAGAGACCTTGCAGCCGGAGGATCTGGCAACGTCGAAATTGTGACGACGCCAATTGAAGCCGATGATCAGAACATTAAATTCGAAGCGACGGCTGACCTGAATCAAAAATCAGAAACCGTTCAAAACCTTTTCGTCAAACACTTGATCGATGTGTTCTTCGACATTGACGATGTTGTTGACCCAATCGAAATCGGCGCCGACACGAGATACCGAATTCGCATGATCAACCAAGGAACTCAATCCGCAGCCAACGTTCAATTGCAGATCGACTTCCCAGCCGGACTGCAGCCTACCGCTGTCGATGGGGATCTACGGAACCAAATTCGCGGCCAACAGATTCTCTTTGAGCCAATCACTAGCCTTCGATCTGGCGAGGAACTGAACATCTCGGTTCAAGCCAAAGGTCGTACCGCCGGCGATCACCGCATTGTGGTGAACATGAAAGCCGACGGCAGAGACACGCCGGTCAGTAAAGAAGAAACGACGCGAGTCTATTCAGATCGCTAAAAAATCGGCCGCTGCAACCAAAGCGACCGATGTACCTCAATGCAGTTTGACCGAAGCTATTGCTAATCAGTGTTTACGTTGCCGGGGAGGTGTTCCCGACGGGGCTGGCGGATACGTGATAGTGAATGTCTGGCAAACTTTTCCCGCCAACCAGAAACATCACTCTTTTAGTTGGATCAAACGGATGACGCTTTAGCTCTTCGACCGGCGAATTCCTCAAACAACTCCATTTCATGCTGGCTGCCAACCACCAACGGCGTGCGTTGATGAACTTCTTTCGGATCGACCTCCAATATCCGTGAATGGCCATCGGTGGCAAATCCACCTGCCTGTTCCGCGATCATCGCGATTGGGTTGGCTTCATAGAGCAAGCGGAGCTTGCCAGACGCGTGGCTGGCAGTAGGCGGGTAGATGAAGATGCCACCTCTTAGCAGCGTCCGATGAAAGTCAGCAACCATGGAACCGATGTAGCGCGAACGATAGTTACCCGATTCGCCGCTCCTTAGGTGGTTGATGTAATCCTGGTAATGCTGAGGGAAGTTATCAAAATAAGCTTCGTTTACAGAGTAGCTTTTGCCTTGTCGTGGCATGCGAATGTTTTCGTGGGTCAGGACGAATGCTCCAATACCCGGATCGAGCGTAAATCCGTGGACACCGTTGCCGACCGTATAAACCATGACCGTCGACGAGCCATAAACCACGTATCCAGCACCAATCTGCTTTGCGCCTTTCTGCAAAACCCACTGGTTAGGGTCATCATCCGTGGCACCGGCCGGGCGTCGGACAATTGAAAACGTCGTTCCCACGCTGACGTTCACATCGATGTTCGACGAACCGTCCAGCGGATCGAAAATCACGGCGTACTTTGCTTCAGGCGAATCGTTTAGGAAGCGAGCCTCGTCTTCTTCCTCAGACGCAATGACACCAACGCTTTTACGACTGGAAAGACTCTGAATCATGACCCGATTTGAGTAGACGTCGAGGATTTGCTGTGACTCTCCCTGAACGTTGACCGCGCCAAATTCACCCAGAATGTTGTTAATGCCAGCTCTGCGAACTTGATCCTGAATCTTTTTCGTGGCCAACGTCAAACCGGAAAGCAGAAATGAAAACTCTCCAGTCGCACCGGGAAAACGCCGTTGCTCATCAACGATATGCTGTTGAATCGTAAGTGCCGCGGTTTCTAAGTTTTCCGTGTATTGCGGAATCATGCGATGTCTCTCTGGGGTGAATAATGCCTTTATTTGGCCCCAGTGTGTCCTGAATCAACGCTAAAACCAGTGACCAAACACTCAAACGAGTCGACTTTTAGGTTTTTCCTTTGATAAAGGAAACAATAATGCGGGATGGTGAATTTTGTCATCAAAATTCAACCGATTTTGGAGCCATTATTGACCAACCAACGTTAGTCCGGGATTAGGAACGACAGGATAGAATCATTGCTCTTTCCGCATTCATACTGTGACCTTCGATGCCGCGACTATTTGTTTTCGACGCCGTTCACACGTTCCTGCGTCCCGTCCCCGATGTCCTAACGTCTTACTTCGATGCTGGACGTTTGCATGGCAGTGAACTTTCCAAAGAGAAGATCAAAACACGTTTTCGAATTGCCCGCCGTTCCCGATTCAGCACTGGAATTCCGTCCCATCAGACGCAACCCGGTTCGCTTAGATCAAGTGACGCCATCGAGTTGCAACTTTGGCGAGATCTGATCTCCGATGTGTTCACTGAAATCAAACCAGTTGATTCACTCTTCGAACGACTTTGGGAACATTTCGCTCTCCCAGAAAATTGGCAGCTCTACGATGACGTTGCTGCGTGTTGGTCCAAGTTACATGCGAACGGTGACCGCATCATTGTCGCTTCAAATTTTGATTCTCGACTACACGCGATCATGGAGAATTTTGAAGAGCTTGCGATTGCAGATGCCGTCTACTGTTCAGCAGAAGTCGGTTACCGGAAACCAGATCCACTTTTTTATGAAACAGTTTCGAAATCGTTTGGAATTGCGGAATCAGATGAAGTCATCATGATTGGCGATGATTTTGAAAATGACTACGTTGCTCCCAAAAGGTTTGGTTGGAAAGCGATTCATTTGGACCGCAAGCTCAAGTACCACCGCAAGTCTCACGTGATTTCAAGCCTCCACGAGCTTCACACTTCTACGAGCTGACGCAACCCGTTATCATCTGTTAGCTTGGTCTGTCGCAGACCGGGAATTCTTGGTTTTTTCCAAACAAAATCCATTGTCCAACTGGCACCAAACGCAAATATCATTGCCGTCGCACGATCGCGGTTTTCATTTGATTACCCGACACGTGCTCGACGCGATTCCAGAAATCGAAAACTTCTCCGTCGGCATGTTGCAGGTCTTCATTCAACATACATCGGCCAGCCTGACGATCAACGAAAACGCAGATCAAGACGTTCGAGCCGATATGGAAACGGCTGCCAATTTGATCTGCCCTGAATCAATGCCGTTCATTCATACGTGCGAAGGACCTGACGACATGCCGGCCCATGTGAAGGCTTCCTTCTTCGGTTGCCAGTTACAAATTCCGATTCGTGACGGAAGATTGGCCCTTGGAACGTGGCAAGGAATCTACTTGTGCGAACATCGCAATCGTGGCGGTTCGCGGCGATTGGTGCTGACGATCCAAGGCATAAAATCGTAACGCCATGGCGAAACCAAAAAGTTCAGATTCCAGATTCATCGAAGTTGTCGGTGCTCGAACACATTGCCTGAAAAATGTCGATGTGAGCATTCCACAGAATCAATTGGTCGCGATCTGCGGACGTAGCGGTTCGGGAAAAAGCTCACTGGCGATCGACACGATCTTCGCCGAAGGACAACGACAGTTCCTCGAATGCCAATCAATTCACTCCCGACAATACTTTGGCCAATTGCCACGAGCCGACGTTGATATCATTCGTGGTCTTCCGCCAACAGTGTGCTCAAAGCAGCAGAACGCCGGCGGCAGTCCGAGAAGCACCGTCGGAACACTGACAGAAGTTCATGACTTTCTGCGAGTCCTGTTCTCACAAGCAGGTACGGTGCATTGTTTTCAGTGCGGCGATGCGATCGAGCAAAAAACTGAAGTCGACATCTGCGATGCGATCGAGGAACTTCCCGAGGCGACACGAATGATGGTGCTCGCTCCGCTAGTCGATGACGGCATGAATCTTGAGTTGGCGATCAAGACGATTCGTCGGGCAAGCCTGTTGAAAATCTCGATCGATGGTGCAGTATTTGACATCGAAGAAGCTCCGCCACTTGATCCAGAACAACAGTACGAGTTCGCTGCCGTCGTGGATCGCATCATCGTTCGTGACAACGCGCGAGAACGTCTACTCAAGGCCATCGATTCCGCATCGGAACTCGGGCAAGGCAATGTCTTGATCAGTTACGTCACGCCCGAATCGATCGAGTCAGATCCTTCTCTGCGTAGCGACACCAACCGCTGGGAGCAGATTCGATACAGTACGCGGTACGCTTGCGCGAACTGTGGAATCGCGTTTCCCGAAATGAGTGCACGACTTTTCAGCTTCAATGGACCGCAAGGAGCATGCCCTGACTGCAACGGACTCGGCTTGCAATTGCGCTTCGATTTGCAACGAGTCATCGATCGCACGAAATCGCTTGCCGACGGCGCCGTGCTTCCGTGGATTGGATACTCGGCGTCGAAACTGAAGTCCACGTTGCGTGACCTTGAACCGTTGCTTCAGCGAATGAACCTAAAAGAAGATCAACTGCTCTCAGCACTCGGCGACTCCGAATTTCGCAGGCTCCTCGAAAGCAACGATCGCGAGTGCCCCGGAATCTTTGCGCTGCTGCATCGCGAACTGGCAACAACGGACGACGACGATCGACATGAGGAACTTGCATCACTCGAAAGGAGTTTGCCCTGTGAGTCTTGTCGCGGATCACGACTAAATCTCCAAGCCAACTCAGTTCGGTTCGCGGATAAGAACATTGCTGACATCGTCAACATGTCGTTGCGCGAAGCGGCCGATTGGTTTCGAAGCATTCACAACGAAGACAATGCCACACCCGAAGCAGTTGCCTCCGAAGCCGTTGTATCGCAAATCCAGAAACGACTCGGCTACTTGCTCGAAGTCGGCGTTCACTACCTGACGCTTGGCCGAGGCGCAGACACGCTTAGCGGCGGCGAACTTCAACGCGTTCGCATGGGCGCATCGATTGGCTCAGGGCTGGCGAACGTGTGCTACGTTCTTGACGAACCGAGCGTCGGCTTGCATGCCAGAGATAGCGAACGTTTGCTGAATTCATTGCAGACGTTGAAATCCAATGGCAATTCGTTGATTGTCGTTGAACACGACGAGTCCATTATTCGCGGCGCCGATCACGTGATCGATGTCGGACCAGGAGCCGGAGACCTCGGCGGAGAGGTAATCGCTGCCGGATCTCCCGACGACGTTGCTTCACATCCCGACAGCTTGACGGGAAGTTTCCTGAGCGGTCGCGAGAACATTCCGATTCCGACTCGCCGTCGCGTCGACCAATCTAAAGCCATTTCGATTCATGGTGCTTCCGGATTCAATCTGAAATCGATTGACGTTTCGATTCCTCTGCATTGTTTCGTTTGCATTTCAGGAGTCAGCGGTTCAGGAAAAAGCGCGCTGATCAATCGGACGCTGGCCCCCGCGATTCAGGATCATTTTGGTTTCTTTGGTCGGCGACCAGAACCATTCGGCTCAATCGATGGCCTGGAACAGATCGACAAAGCAATCTTGATCGACCAAAAGCCCATCGGCCGCAGTGCCAAGAGTTGTCCGGCAACGTTTTGTGGACTCTGGGATCATTTCCGCAAAGTGTTTTCTGCGACGCGCGTTGCCAAGCAACGTGGATACGGGATCGGTCGCTTCAGCTTTAACTCGAAAGCCGGCCGCTGCGATGATTGCAAAGGGCAAGGGATTCGTAGAGTCAAAATGGACTTCATGCCCGACCTGTTCGTTGAGTGTGAAACGTGCAAGGGACGACGATTCAATGTACAAACGTTACAGGCAAAGTTTGGCACGCATTCCATTGCGGACGTTTTGGAATTGAACGTGGCTCAAGCTCGCCAGCGATTCGAAAACTTCTCCAAGATCACGCGGATTCTCGACGTGATGCTATCCGTTGGACTTGGTTATTTGAAACTCGGCCAACCAGCCAACACGCTCTCCGGCGGCGAAGCCCAAAGACTGAAACTGGCCAAAGAACTCGCTCGCTCCTCGGAAGCTCACACGCTTTATCTATTGGACGAACCGACTCGCGGATTGCACTTCGCGGATGTCCGCGATCTGCTTAACGTTTTGCAGAAGCTTGTTGACCAAAGGCATTCTGTGGTCGTGATCGAACACAACCTGAACGTTTTGAAGGCTGCGGATTGGATCATCGACCTTGGGCCAGACGGAGGTGACGCCGGCGGCGAAGTTGTGGTTTGCGGCACGCCCGAAGAAGTTGCAAACTGCGAGCATTCGATCACCGGTAAATTCTTGTAGCTTGCGGAATTTAAATTCTCTTCGACAATCCAAGATAAGTGCTGCAAACCCGAACGCTGTTGTAGCGGAACTCGTCAAGAGTTCCTTTGCCTTGAGCGATTCAGAAGTCTTGACGACTTCTGCGACCCACAGACGAAAGAAGCATCGTGAACGAAAAATCTATCGAAGACGCCAGCTTTAAGCCACTACGAATCTGGCCTGTAGTTCTGCTGTTACTTGGAATGGGAGTCACGAAACTCCTGCCGATTTTGACTCAGAATGATTCAGAAGAGTTCATGCTCATTTCGGTCTTCATGCCAATGCTCTTCGGGGCCCTGATTGTCATCTGGTGGGTGGCGTTTAGCAGAGCCAGATGGTTTGAGCGGCTGATTGGATTCCTGGGTTTCGGACTTGCGATTGCAATCGCGTGGCTTGCGTCCGACAAAACGATGCATGGGCCAGCGTTTGTTGTTCTGGGTCCGGTAGGAGCTGCAGGATTTGGAATCGCGGCTCTCCTGTTTTCGCGAACGCTATCCGCAAAGCGAACGTTTGTTGCCGTTGCGGCTGCCATATTGGGATTTGGAATTCTGACGCTGTTCCGAAGTGATGGCATGTGGGGCGATGGCAGTATGGGGTTGAGCTGGCGTTGGGAAAAATCCCCCGAAGAAATATTGGTCGCCAATCTGGAATCAGATCCCAAAGTTAAGCCACAGAAGTACTCTGACGATCAGCTTGAGCAATGGTTGCGAACTCCGGAATGGTCTCATTTTCGCGGACCGGGAAACGCAGGACGACAGACTGGCGTGAGCTTTTCTTCGGACTGGTCGACCGGACCAAAGTTGCTCTGGAAAGTTCCCGTTGGTCCTAGTTGGTCTTCGTTTGCGGTCGCTGGAAACTTGCTCTTCACGCAAGAACAACTCGGTGACAACGAAACGGTGTCTTGCTTCGCGGCTGACACTGGTGAAACAATCTGGAAACAACAGATCACCGAACGGTTCTTCGATCCGCTAGGAGGCCCCGGTCCTCGAGCAACGCCAACGCTTTCAAATGGAATGCTGTTCGCACAATCGGCGACGGGATTGGTACAGCGGCTCGATCCCAAAACCGGAAAACTGATCTGGTCAAAGGACATCAAAAAGATCGCAGACCGCGAGCCGCCCTATTGGGGATTCTCATCTTCACCGTTAGTCGTTGGAGAGCAAGTTATCGTTTACGCTGGCGGCGAAGACGGAAAAGGAATCCTTTCGTTGGATGTCGAAAACGGCGAACTGCGATGGTCCGCGAAAGCTGGAACGCACTCTTACAGCACTCCGCAGCTGACGACGTTGCACGATCGTGATTGCGTCTTGATGCTTACTGATTTTGGATTGAACATCATCGATCCCGAAAGCGGAGAACAATTACTTGACTACCAGTGGCAGCACGGAGAGTATCGTGCGACTCAACCTCAAGTTGTTGACGGCAATTCAATTTTGATGCCGACCCAAACACTGGGCACTCGTCGCATTCGAGTTTTGCAAACTGAGCCAAGAGGACCGTTCGTTGCCGAAGAAGAGTGGACTTCTCTCCAACTGAAATCTGACTTTAATGACTTTGTCATTTTCGCAAACAATGCTTACGGTTTCGATGGGCGAATCTTTGTGAGCATCGATCTGGCGACCGGCAAGCGAAACTGGAAAGGTGGCCGCTACGGTAAAGGACAAGTCTTGTTGCTGAGCGATTCGGCGATGCTGTTGGTCGTGAGTGAAAGCGGCGAATTGGTTTTGCTCAACGCCACGCCAGAATCACATCAAGAGGTCGCCAAGTTTCAAGCGTTGAACGAGCGAACCTGGAATCATCCGGTCGTCGTTGGAGACCGGCTCTTCGTTCGGAACTCAGAGGAAGCCGCATGTTACATTTTGCCGGTTGCCGATCCGTCTGACGGACAAGCGAAATAGCCGGAAGCGAACGTTGTGTCTTTCCTGCGAAACGCCGACGCTTACCGGCGAATCGTTAACCGAACTCTTTTCTGCACATGAAACACTGGCCTCAAAAGGTTACGTTCATCGAAAGCTTGCAACTTCGCTAGGCATGAATAAAAATACTGCCAGGTGCTGATAAAACTGAAATACATTTTTATCCCCCCAGTTTTGGAGGGTAAAATTACTAAAGTTATTCAGCTTAAATTAAGGTCTCAGAACAAACATGGTCAACCCGCATGACGCACTTGTGTCTTTTCAGGCAGCCCTGAGCGATGAGTCAATCACGCCACAGAAGTGTGAACTTGACCACGCGTTGTTGGTGCATCTGGATATGCCAATGAATCGGCCGCGCCTAACATATGTCTACGTTGAGAATGGGCGTGTCATGGCATTCTCCAACCTTGCAAGCTGTGAACCCTTAAATGGAAAACCTTGCTTTCAAATCGGTTACGCGGTACCTGAAGATCTGCGCGACAATGGATGGGCGAAACGTGTCGCGACTGCCGCGATCGCTGAGATATCCAACGGATGGGCACGCAATAACCAAGGTGAGTTTTATGTCGAGGCGTCAGTTGAAACAAGTAACTGTGCGTCGCTTAGCGTCGCCCAGGCGATCTTCGGAAATCCTGTCAAGGAAGGCGAGGATGAAAATTCAGGTCAAACTGTGCAGATCTTCCAAAAAAAGTTTGGCGAACCACGCTCTGGGCTGTAACCTCAGTTCATGCGCAATTTCAAGCGTTCACTAGTTACAAGCTACACTGAATAACAATTAGGAATTTGACATCGCGTAGTGAGGCACGAACGCAGCCGATGTTCAAGTTCTCTGCTCAAGAAGGCCGAAAGCGATGAGCGGCTTTCTACTTCCGCCCCTCTCAGGGACTTGCCTCCCGATTCCTCGACACGAGGCGCGGCTTGACGATGCGATTCCTGCAACGCAACACGCCTGAAGAGAACAATTCGCTCGACCGGCGAACTGCAGAGCCGGGTGCCATGTTGACGCGAGCGTTGGTGGTTGCCTTAAGTCTGCCGTACCAAGCATGCTCACGCCGCTCTGACCATGGCCTCAGCTAACGCGTAAGCATGCCATTATTGAGTAGGGCACTTGGCTTGAAAGGCGTGAGGCATGGCACCCGGTTGAAACGCTTTGAGAGTTTTCAGATTTTGACACCAATGGCAACATCACGGAGGCCCTCGCGTTAAGAAGTGATCTGCCAAAGGCTTGCGCTACACGAGACCTCCACGCTCGTTGCAGGCGACGGACGTTCCGCTGTCACCGACGGCGATGAAGTTCGGGCCTTTCGAAGTTGATTCATCGAAGGATGATGTTGCCCCTGAGCTTGCAAATCACGGTTCATCTGCTTCACATGGTCAGTGTGAATCTTGCGGCGGTCGATTGATTCCGCATAGCTAAATCCCCCAAACCAAGTTGGGCTTGCGTCATGGCGTCGCCTTACCGCCCAAGCTGGTACTGACGATTCTGACGCTGGAAGTTCTCTATCAACTCAGCTAAAATAGC
>CALLUY010000209.1 GCA_938010615.1 uncultured Pirellulaceae bacterium
TAGTTCTGTGCTGTCCAATCCAAGTTTGTTCGCAACGAACGCAAAATCCTCCGACAAATTCTCAAACCGTCCCACGTAGTCGATAAATTGAAGTCCATGATACGGATGTGTCTGAGGAACGATATGGTTTTTCAATCGAACAAGTGGAGTCCTTTTTACCTTGTTGTACCAGGGGTGTCCGAACAAGGCAGAGCTGTCCAATCCCAACTCAACCACTTCCTTCAACGACATATTCAGCAGGCCGCCTTCCGGCAATTTCCAAGCATCGTCAACCGTTCCCTCACAGAACATCTTCCAAGCGGAAACCAGTCGATCAAACGGATTCCTAACAAAGGCAAATTTGAACAAATGACTCCATTCGTCTGGCAGGGATTCTCCAAACCAGGGACCTTCATAATTCTTTTGAAAGACTACGTTCCGAATCGAATTTCCACCGGTCTTCGGGATGTGTGCGTAAACGCATCGCGGCTGGCTTAATAGAAAAAGAGGCATCGCAAAAGTTGGGACATGTTCGAAATTTGGAAGGCGAGTTAGCCTCCAATAGATATCAGATTGAGATGCTAACACAGAGAGCTCTTGGGAACACGTGGAAGCAAATCGACTCCGTTTCTTCCGTGTCCTAGCTGTCATCCACGACATCGTCGACAGACTACTTCCGTGGTCATCACCCCACTGACTCATGTCGATTCGTCTGATTCGTGGTCAAACTCCCACAACACCCCTGTTCATTCTGTCTCAAAACCCGTGCATCATTGGGGACAACAGGCTAGTCAGCGCAAAGCTCGGGTAGAGATGATGAAGAAGCAACGCAAGGAATAGGATTCCAAAACACCTTCCCTCTGGGAGTGCGATTTTACGTTCGCGTGTGGCGAAACTACTTCGCACCCGCCAAACGCGTTTTCCTTTTGCGATCCGATTCCTTCAGCAACCATTTACGCAATCGAATCGTCGTTGGCGTGATCTCCACAAGCTCATCTTCTTCGACGTACTCCAGCGCTGCTTCCAAACTGAACAGACGTGGTGGTTTGAGCAAAATATTATCGTCACTGCCCGAAGCACGAATGTTCGTCAGCTGCTTTTCCTTCGTCGGATTCACGGCTAGGTCATTCGCTCGTGAGTTTTCTCCGACGATCATGCCTTCGTAAACCTTGTCGCCGGGGCTGACGAACATTTCGAATCGCTGCTGCAGGTTGAACAGAGCGAATCCGACCGCTTTGCCGGCTGCCATGGAAATCGCGGCGCCGTTGCTGCGGGAAGGAATCTCGCCTTCCATTGGGCGGAATTCGAGAAAGCGATGGTTGATGATCGCCGTTCCCTGAGTCGCGTTGAGCAACCGAGTCCGTGCACCGATCAAACCACGTGAGGGAATCACGAAACTGGCTTGAGTGAACTCGCCACGTGCCGTCATTTCCAAAAGTTCGCCTCGACGGTTTCCCACCATTTCCATCACAGGGCCAAACTTGTCAGTGGGAACTTCCACGACCAGCGTTTCAAACGGTTCGGATTTGACGCCGTCGATTTCTTTCAGGACAACCTGAGGTTTGCCAACGGAAAGCTCAAAGCCTTCGCGTCGCATGGTTTCGATCAATACGGCCAAGTGCAAAATTCCGCGGCCGGAAACTGCAAACGCGTCTCCGCTTTCGAGTTGTCGGACTCGCAATGCGACGTTGCGATCAAGTTCTTTCATCAATCGTTCGCGAAGTTGTCGGCTAGTGACGTACTTGCCTTCTTTACCCGCCAGCGGTGAACTGTTGATCGTGAACACCATTTCCAGTGTTGGTTCGTCGACTTCGATTCGTGGCAGCGCGTCAGGTAGGTCGTGCTGACAAATTGTGTCGCCGATCTCGATCGACTCTAGGCCGGTTAGCGCAACGACGTCGCCGGCTTCCGCGGATTCGACTTCCACGCGTCCCAGTTTGTCGAACACGTTGACCGAGTTAATCTTTGCGTTGACGATTTTTCCACCGGCTTGAACGACGGTCACAGATTGGCCTTTCTTGACGCTGCCGCGGCGAATTCGACCGACAGCGATTCGACCAACGAACTCGGACCAGTCCATCGTCGTAACGAGCATTTGAAAATCGCCAGGCTCGATCTCCGGTGGTGGTACGTTTTCCATCACCATGTCCAGCAGCGGGTTCATGTCGCCTGACATTTTCTCAATGTCGTGAGTTGAGAATCCTTCTTTGGCAGAGGCAAAAATATAGTGGAAGTTATCCAGATATTCGTCGCCGCCCATTTCGCAAATCAACTCGATCGCTTCGTCGACCACTTCCTGAGTTCTCGCATCGGGACGGTCGACTTTATTGACGACGACCATGGGTTTTAGTCCGGCTTCGAGGGCTTTTCCCAAAACGAAACGCGTTTGCGGCATTGGTCCTTCTGCGGCATCGACCAGCAAAAGCGCTCCGTCGGCCATTTGCAGAACACGTTCGACTTCGCCGCCGAAGTCCGCGTGGCCGGGCGTGTCGATGATGTTGATCTTCGTGCCTTTATAGTTCAGCGAAATGTTTTTCGCCAAAATCGTGATGCCACGCTCTTTTTCGAGGTCACCTGAATCGAGGATTCGCTCTCCTTGAAGTTGCGTGTCACGGAACTGTCCGCTTTGCCTCAGCAAGCAATCGACCAGCGTCGTTTTGCCATGATCGACGTGTGCGATGATGACGATGTTGCGGATGTCTGAACGAGTTGCCATGGAATTGGTGCCGGAGTGTGAATAATGGAGCCGAAATCATAGCGGTCGGGTACAATCTGGCAAACCGAAGAAATTTAATGTGGAATTCGGAATGCGGAATCGGGAATTGAGTCCCAAGTCGCCCTCCTGCGGTTCCAATTCCCCATTCCACGATCCCCATTCCCCATTCCAAGATCCCATGTCTCGAGTAGTCCTCGCCATGTCTGGCGGCGTTGATTCCAGCGTCGCCGCTCATTTGTTGCTCCAGCAAGGTCACGAAGTGATCGGCGTGTTCATGCGCCATGGCGAAGAGGCTGTCGAAGCCTGTGCCATCGACGGCCAAGACAAGGCCTCCTCTCCGCTGCTGCCGATCCTGAACCAGCGAGCCGATCACAAACAAGGTTGCTGCAGCGCGTCGGATGCCGAAGACGGTCGCCGCGTTGCCGAGCGGCTCAACATTCCGTTTTATGCTCTGAACCTCGAAGCCGAATTCCGCGGAATCATCGACTACTTTGTGGAAGAGTATTCGATCGGGCGGACTCCGAATCCTTGCGTGATGTGCAACAACCGCATCAAGTTCGGAAAGCTGTTTGACTACGCGGATAGTGTTGGTGCTGAATTTCTGGCAACGGGACACTACGCCCAGTTGGCTCACGGTGACGATGGTCCATCGCTGACTCGTGGTGTCGATGCGGGCAAGGACCAGAGCTACGTGCTGTTCGGAATCAAGCAAAAGTATCTTTCCCGAATGCTGCTGCCAGTTGGCGGTTACGATAAACCAAAGATCCGCGAAATCGCTGGCACACTTGGACTCAACGTCGCCGAAAAGAAGGACTCGCAAGAGATCTGTTTCGTGACGTCGGGCAAGCACGATCAGTTTGTGCGTTCACGCCGCGGCGCCGATTCAGAATCAACCGCCGGAGACATCGTAACGACCGAAGGCAAAGTCGTCGGACAGCATCCTGGAATCGAAGGTTACACGATCGGCCAGCGTCGTGGTTTAGGCGTCGCGATGGGCGAGCCATATTTCGTTGTGCAGATCAAGCCTTCACAGAATCAGGTGGTGATCGGTCCGCTTTCTGATTTAGGGCGACGGGAACTGACGGCCAGCGATACGAACTGGTTGGTGGAACCGCCAAAGGGATCTTTTCCATGCCTTGCTCAGATTCGATACAACAGTTCTGCTTGGCCAGCGGTTGCTGAAGTGATCGAGGACGGAAAGTTGTCTGTGACTTTCGACGAACCTCAAAATGGCGTTGCTCCTGGCCAAGCAGTGGTTTGCTACGACGATGACCGCGTGCTCGGCGGCGGTTGGATTGATTGAAGCCTGCCAATACAAGCCCGAAGCGCAAGTTTTGATGTTGCGCAAATACAAGCCCGACGCGCAAGCGAGGGAATATTTCCGAGGATTTCCCGATCCCTCGCTTGCGCGTCGGGCTTGTATTGCAACGCTTCGTATTTTTCAATTTTCACGTGTCACTCGCCTCGGACGAACCACTCGCCTCGGACTAACCACTCGCCTCGGACTAACTACTCGCTCGCACCTCGGACGAACCACTCGCTTGCGCGTCGGGCTTGTATTTTGAATCTTACAGAAACCCGCGCCACTATGGTTGTCGTGTTACATTCGCTATATTGATTACGCAGCTCGCATTTGCTATCTCACAATTTTGAGGTGAACCGTGCTCAACGGAATCGCTATCGCAGTTCAAACGTCTCCACTCGCATCGTTTTCTCCCCTTCTTGCACAGGAAGGTGATTTCCCATGGCAGTATCTGCTGATGGGGGTTGGCGCCGTTTTTGCAGTGATGTTGGGAATCGTGTTCTTGGTCATCTTTGCAACGTATGGCAAGCTCTGGATTCAGGCGTGGACATCGGGCGCGGATGTCAAAATGGCGGATCTGGTCGGCATGGGGTTTCGCAAAGTTCGACCCAACGTGATCGTCAACGCAAAGATCATGGCCAAACAAGCTCAGCTTGATATATCTCGGCGAAACGGAATCAGCACGCGACTTCTTGAGGCCCACTATCTTGCAGGCGGCGACGTGATGCGAGTCATACGAGCGATCATCGCTGCTCAACGGGCCCGAATTGACCTCGACTTCGATCGGGCGGCTGCGATTGACTTGGCCGGTCGCGACGTGATGGATGCGGTCACGACCAGTGTTGATCCCAAAGTCATCGATTGCCCTGACCCGCAGCGAAGCGGTAAAAACTTTCTTAGTGCGATCGCGAAAAACGGAGTCGAGTTGCAAATTCGTGCTCGGGTGACCGTTCGAACGAACCTTGAACAGCTTATCGGCGGTGCGACCGAAGATACGATCATCGCCCGCGTTGGTGAGAGTATCATTTCGTCGATTGGATCTTCTGTGAATCATCAAGCTGTTTTGGAGAATCCGGATCGCATCTCAAAAGCGGTACTCGAACGTGGACTGGATGCTCAGACAGCTTTCGAGATCGTATCGATCGACATCGCCGACATTGACGTTGGAGAAAACATTGGTGCTCGCCTTCAGGCCGACCAGGCGGAAGCTGATACACGTGTGGCTCGAGCCAATGCGGAGAAGCGTCGCGCAGATGCGATTGCCCTCGAGCAGGAAATGAAAGCCGACGTCGCGAAACAGAAAGCGAATCTCGTTCTTGCGGAATCCGAAGTTCCGATCGCGATGGCAGGCGCGTTCCGAGAAGGCAACTTAAGAAATAAGTAGAACTGCTCGGCTCCAATGAGCATTTCTTCGATTCTCAAAATTATCAGCGGCGAGCGAACTGGAATCTTCGCATCGATTATCCGGTTTGGATTGCGATGCTTCACTCCGTTCTATCGGTTCGCCATCTGGAGCCGCAATCGTCAGTTTGATTCTGGTTCAAGGAAGATCAAATCGGTCGATGCCAAGGTGATCTCGATCGGCAACATCACCACCGGAGGAACCGGCAAGACGCCGATGGTGGTTTGGGTTTGCCAGCTTCTTCAGCAACATCAAGCGAAAGTCGGCATCGTCAGCCGCGGGTATGGTGCCGAGCAAACGGGCGTGCAGAACGACGAGGCGATGGAGTTGGAGTCACGATTGCCGGGTGTGCCGCACGAGCAGGATCCCGATCGAGTCGCTGCTGCAAAACGTTGTGTCAAGAAACATTCGGTTGATGTGATCGTGCTCGACGATGGCTTCCAACATCGGCGGCTCGGGCGAGATTTGGATATCGTATTGATTGACGCAACGAATCCCTTTGGCTACGACCACTTGATTCCACGCGGATTGCTTCGTGAACCCGTTTCGTCATTGAAACGTTGCGATGCGGTTGTGGTCACTCGTTGCAACCGAGTCGATTCGGATCGGATTGAGGAAATACGAAATCGAATCCAGCGTGAAACTTCATCGCCGATCGCGTTATCCCGAACCAGAGCGGTTGCTTTGATTCAACATGATGACCAGCAAGTCGCTTTGTCGGAAGCACATGCCGGTCGATGGTTTGCGTTTTCTGCGATTGGAAATCCGGGGTCGTTTGAGAACTCACTGCGTGAACTGGGATTCGAGTTAGCCGGTTCCCAGCGGTTTCGTGATCATCATTCGTTTACCAAAGCAGAGCTTTCAGAAATGGCACTCGCCGCGACCGCCAGTGAAGCCGATCGACTTGTTTGCACCCACAAGGATCTGGTGAAGGTTGGAAGCAACGCGATCGAAGGATTACCGGTCTACGCATTGAAGATCGAATTGGAAGTTTTCGAAGGGCGCGAAGCGTTGGAAGCGCTGGTTCTCGGAAAATGAAACTGAACTGGTCGAACCGGTTCCAAGGTTAAGCGTTGTCCGCGCAATTAGCTAATCACTACCAGAACCAGCAGTGAAGCAGGAACGGCAGCGCAGCAGAGAATGATGAGTGCAATTTGGAACCGCGTTCCCTCAAGGACAGCGCCTGCATCTCTGATACGTTTCAAATCCCGTTTTCCAATGAAGTAACCCAACAGAAAAGCAATCGTCGAACCGATGGTCAGGCCGACTAGACCAACAGGATGCACTGGCTTTTGTTCAATCGTAAAGATGATAGATGCGCCAATTTGTATGGCCGATGCACAGTACATCCCAATGACGATCATCAATCTCCAAGTCGGTAGAAACGCAAGCGTTTTGGTATCCGTCTTCTCAATTCTCATGGTCAACCAATTGTAGGGAATGCAATCGGAGACCATTGTACCGAGCTTATTCTCGGCGTTGCAGTCGTTGAAACAGCGGGACGCGTTTTGGTTTCTTTGGACTCGGTTGCGGCATCTCGAAGGATGGCATCTCGAACGACGGAAGAGGAAACTGAAACGGTTTCGCCTTTTCAACTTCTGTGGACACCACCTTCGGTTTGTTGCCAATGTGTTGATCGAGGAATCGAGCCCAATAGCTTTCGAGGATTCGTCTGGCGCCATCGACCGATTCCGGATTTTGCAATTGTGATCCAGCGCTGGCAAGCAGTTGAGTTATCGCAACGGAGTCGTTTTCGTCGAACCAACGATCGAGAACTTCGACTTGGTCGATCGAGATTTGGCCAGGTTCCATCAAATCGAAACCGATTCTTATGTTGGTCAGGTCGTCAGGAAGATCGTCGAAATGGACTGCATATCGTCGCCACGTCGTATCGATTGGATTCACGTCGGGCGCCGAAGATGAACTGCCGATTGCGCCAAACCGATACAGGTTATCTCCGTCAGAAACTCCATCGAGGCTGATCCTTAGCGATGGTTGATTGGCTGGATCGATCGTTCTGAGCCAAACCGAAATCGAAAGTCGGCCTGTCTCCGGAAGCGTCAATGTATTGCTGCGAATCCAAACTGGTTTGCCACTGGTTTGCATAGACAGAGAAGTTTTACCTTCATGGAACTCGGTAGAATCCAAGTCGAAGTTTGCTTGATCATGGTTGCCGAACTCCCAGCCACTTTTGTCGGGATCGACGAACGACTCGAACCCGCCATTTTGAAATTCAACCAGTGGTTTGGCGACTTTGGCTTTGGCGAACTTGTTCTTCAATTGATAGAGACGCTTGCGTAGCTGCGAATCAACTTCCTCTGGAAGCAACGTGTTGAAGCTGCTGATGGCGAAAGGATTAAAATCGGAGTTTGTCCGCGAGGTTCCTGCGTACATCGACCACGGTTCCAAAAAGATTCTCAACTGTGATCGCCCTTGAAGTTGTTCCAGCGAGATCTTTTCACCATCAAGCGTCGTCAACGGAGCTTTCGGACGGTTGTTGCTCGCCGCCTGCAAAACTTGTGGAGAACGATTGGGATCGCCGAGCAACGCGGTGACTTCGACCGGCCATGGCGAATCGTTGACGGCGTAAAACCAATGCTGTCCGTCTTTTGAAAACTGACGGACGCAGACGGGGCCTGAGTTCGGTTCGCCGACTTCCTCAAATCGTTCGGCGGGAAGCTGTCGTAAAGTCTGGCTGATCGAGGCGAGGTTTTCTCTTTCGCCACGCGGCAAAGATTCTCCTCCGTCAACAAACAGACGACAGTCATATTTTCGTATTGCTTCGATGTATCGTCTTCGGCTTGAGTCTCCGCCAACGACCAACAAATTGTTTCTGGTAACGGCTTGCAGGCTCTGGATCGATTGGCTTGCGTCAAGCTGTTCCCATTTTCCGCGATGGGTGAAAAGCGAACCGCCGCTTTTGGTTGCGAAGAACTGTTCAGCGATGCGAGATTGTTCAATGTTCAAATTGATGCGACGTTGCGCCAATGATGATCCGGCTGCGATCTGTTTGGGAGCCAGCAAAACGATGCCGTCTTCTTCGGCCACGGATTCCATGTCGAGCCCCAGCTGTTGCATGACATTCGTAAAATCTCCTGATCGATGGAGCGATGGGCTCATGGCTGAAACGACATCGCTTTTTTGATAGATATCGATCGGCAAGAGATACAGTTTTCTCTGCGAGTTGCCTCGAGTCACTCGCGCGATATCGCGATACCAAGCCTGCATCTGAGTCGATCGCCACGCGAGCCACGCTTCATGAATCGGATTTTCGATGTCGCTTGGTAGCAATGCGTCGAGTTCAACGGTCGCCGGATCTAGGTTCTGGCTTTGTAAAAATCGTTGCACGGTAATGTCGTCGAAGCCATGCTGCGTTCCTGGCAGCAGCGTGCAGCAATCCGGACGGCACGTTAATGCGATACCTCCAAAGGAAACGTGCTGCTGATATCGAGTCGCAAGTTTTCGAACTCCGTCCAGACAGACTCCTTGTAAGTTGCGGTCAAGCGGATTGTAGATTGGCAACACTCGACGATCGAATTCGGTCGACTGACCTTCAAAGTTCACCAAGTCAAAACTCATCTGTTTTGATTCGCGGATTTTTTCCAGTTGTGGAAGCGTCGAGTTAAGCGTCAACACAGGAACCAGCTTGAGGCCCTCGCGATCGAACATGCGAAGCATCAATTCAACGATGTCTTTCTGAACCGGATCACAACCTGCGGAGCAAAAGACGCCCGCGTCGAATCGCGGTCCGGGAGCTAAATCGCCGGATGGAAAGATTGCACTCCCGTCGGATGCAACGGTCACGAAAGCGCCATCGTAAAAGTTGGCTTTCAGATGTTGCGTTAGACGATCGATCGAATCGTAGAACGTTTGCCAGTCGTCCAATGCCTGGCCCGTTAGCGGATCAACGACTCGAGCCGCTTGGAACAGTCCACTAAAGTCCGGTGACTCAAGCATCGCCATTCGCTGACGCGTTTCAATGTTCGAATCCGATTCATATTCCCGCGAATCGATTGGGCTTGAGAGACGCTTTGGACCGACCTCGATCTTGAGTTCGCCTATCTGAGCTCGGGTTTGAGAATCGATGTTTGCGATGTAGAGGTGTCCGACTTCATCTTCTGGCCACAGATGAAATTCATGAGTCAACCATTGCTTTTTCGAATTGGAATCGGCAATCGATTTGGGGACGCTGACACCCGAGTCCATGCCGTGTAGAACCTGTTGGGTCGACGAAAGGTAGTGGACCCCCAGTTTCGTTCCGGCAACTGGACGATACTGCATTGAAATTTTGATCGGTTGATTTTTCGAGACATTGTCTGGACGGCGAACCGGGATCGCTAAAGAAGAGCCGGGTGCGGACTCCAACGCGGATTCTGATTCGCCAACGGAAATCACCGATAGATCTCCACGACGAATCGGTTCTTTGGATTTGGGTAGACGCGGCAACGGCCACGGAGCACGAAAGTTCCCTTTCAATTGTTGCGGTGTGAACGTTTGTTCCGTTTTCCAAGTCACCGCCTCGTCAGTAAGCGGTGCTTCAGGCGACACGACCACCACCTGAACACGACGGCTCAGTTTTTTGGGCCGGCGAAACTGCCCGAAAGTTGTCGTCTGAGTTTGTGGCACAACGTCGATCCACAGATTATGAACGCCCTCCTGTTCGGGCAACACGACGCTGACGGTTTGGGCTGCCGAGGTACCATTCGAGTCGGCGATATGGTCTGGGCCTTCATTGAGAATCGAAATCCTCTGGCCGTCGGTGCGTCCCCAAGAGAATTGCACATTGGCTTTCTGATTTCGCAAGTTACATCTTTGAAGCTGCACTTCGAACTGCCATGTCTCGCCGGGTGAGAAAACGAGGTGCGGACGGTCGATGTTTACACGAATTTGATCGCCGGGAGTTCGTGAAATGGAGATTCGGTTTTGCTGATGGTCGAGCGGTTCGTTGATACCGGATTCAAGCTGGGACAATGTCCATTGTTGTTCGAACGTTTGACCCGAATCGGATTTGAGTTGAATACTAATTTTTGGATCGCCGTCGCTTATTACAGCGACGTCAATGCCACCGTAACTGGTGGCGATGCGGTGATCGATGATCAGTTCGCGATCTCGACTGATGACCGTTGACGGCGCATCGGACGTGATTGCGAGAATTCGATTGATGGAAATTTCACCGTTCTCAATCGTTAGCTTGCCATTCCATTTTTGCGGCACGCCACCACCCCAAGCGAATCGTAGCTTTAGATCGCCTTCGACTTTTTGACTGGCCGGGCTAAGCCTTCCGGATTCCTGTGCGGCGACCGCGACTGCGTTTGAGCAATTGAGAACCAGTACCGCAAAGATGAGCGCGAACCGGTATCCGAAAACGCGAAGCTTGTTTCGCCTCGCAGAAGTGCAATGGTCTCGTTGAAAGTTTGGACTTCCTTGTCCGAACATTCAGAATTCCGTTTCTCGATTATTGATAGCCGAGTAGCCCTCGACTTGGCTGGGACTGTAGCAAAACAGAAAAACGGGTCTCTACCCCAACCGTCGATTGAGTTTGCTAGCGACTGAGGATGCTAGCTTTTAATACAAGCCCGACGCGCAAGCGAGGGACTGGGGAATCTTTTAATACAAGCCCGACGCGCAAGCGAGGGATCGGGAAATCCTCGGAAATAGTCCCTCGCTTGCGCGACGGGCTTGTCTTTGCGCTTCGTGCTTGTATTGAATCACGTTTGTATTGCCGCCCTTCCCCGCCCCGACTAGACTCCCACGCCCCAAATTTCGTTAGGCAGGAAGCCAAAATGACGAACCGTCGAAATCCAGATCCATTTGAACCAGAACGCAGACAATCTCGTGCTCGCCGTCGAGAAGCTGACGACATACAGTCTGATCGTCCGCCACGACGTCGCCGCTGGCCAATTTTTCTGTTGGTGATCTTGTTGTTGATCGCACTGCTGCCGAACATTGTCGGATGGCTTGGTCTGCAAAAGTACGCAATCAACTACGCGTTGAAAGACTTTCAAGGAAACGTCAACGTTGGCAAAACTTCGCTCGGTTGGTTCCAGTCGATTGAACTGACCGACATCACAGCAACCGACCTTGCCGGAAATCAGCTTGCGACGATCGAATCGATCAAGACAAGTAAGCCTTTGTACGCATTCATCACCGGCAACGATTATGGCGAAGTCGAAATTCAAAAGCCAATCGTTCATGTTCATGTCCGTGCCGACGGAAGCAATCTTGAAGATTCGATTTCGCAGTACATGGCGTCCTCGCAGCCGTCTCCATTGAAGCCCAATAAAACTCAATCGTCACCGATGTCGTTGCCAAAAATGCTGGTGCGCGTTCGTGATGGGGCTGCGTCAATCACATCCGATGGCAGTCCACAGAATTGGCAAATCGATTCTCTGGCGATCGATGCGGTCTTTTCGGACGCGGAAGCTCCACTTGCTTCGACCGCCCAGTTTCGCGCGATGACGTTCGCGCCAGATTCAAGTGGCCAGCTGGTGGAAACCGAATCGGGAACTGTTGTGCTGAGCTCCAGAGTTGATGCGGGTTCGAATCAGCTCACATTTTCATCGGCGACCGTTAAGTTGGAATCAGACCAATTTCCGTTGTCGATCGTTGCACCGTTGAGCCAGCGATTCATCGGTCCGGCTCAGATGAGTGGCACCGCGTCGTCGGTGGTTGCGGCTTCATGGAATGGATCGACGAACGAAGTTTCGACCGACATTCAATCGTTGCAGTTGTCGAATGCTCAAATCTTTGCACCGCAATTGCTCAATGAAGATCGATTCTTTTTGGAGCAACTGTCGGCCAAAGGTGTGATGGAGCTTTCGCCCAGCCGTATTTTTGCAGATCAATTCATCGTTGAGACAGACTTTGGGAAACTCAATGCGAACGGTCAGTTTGATCCGGGACAGATCGCAAATCTTTCAGCCGGAGCTCAGCTTCCCGATTCGGATTTACAAATGGATGGCGAAATCGACGTCGCCAAATTGCTCCAACGACTCCCTTCCACGTTTCAACTGCACAAAGACGTGACTGTCGACTCCGGGACGATTCAGTTTAGCGCGGGCCAGCGCAACGATGCGGACGCTCGCCGATTGGTTGTCAATGTTGATGCCGCCAACATTCGGGCGAATCGTGGAGGTCAGCCAATCGTTTGGCAGCAACCATTGCGCGTCGTCGGTGTGCTGCGAGAGAGTGCCGGACAGTTCTCGATCGAGAGTCTTGAATGCAAATCTGATTTCCTAAACATCAACGGCAGCGCAACGCTTCGCGAAGGAATGTTTCGCACCAAAGGTGACCTTGGCGAACTTTCACAGCGAGTTCGGCAATTCGCCGACCTTGGCGAAATGCAATTCGCTGGAACGCTTGACGGGCAGTTTGGCTGGCAAGTCGTTGGTGACAACGAAGTCAACGTTGCTCAGATCACCAATCAGCCGATTCAAATTGGCGGGGAGTTTACCGTCACGCAGCCGGTGATCGAACTACCCGGCATGCCTCGCTGGAGTCCAGATCAGTTGGTCATTCGCACTAGTGGAAGCGGGCAATTGATTGGGTCCGATTCGAATTCGGTGCTAAAGCTATCCCAGGCAGGAGCTCAACTTAATGTTGGAAACGAAACGTCGGTTCTATCGTTGGCTCGACCCGTTGAAGATGCTTTTACGAATCAGGAGTGGGTGTTCAACACGCAAGTTACCGGTCAGGTTCAAGGTTGGTTACAGCATATTAGAAACTTCGTCGATCCGGGTGACTTTCAGGCTGGCGGAGAACTTGGCTTTGCCGGCATCACGATCATCGATCCAAATCAAATTCGTGTCGAAAACGGACAGTACGAAATCAAGCAGCTGGGCTTTGAAGGCTACGGCGCGAAGATTCGTGAAGATCGAGTTGTCGGAACCGTCACGGCGGGTTATTCGATGGCCACGGGTGAGGTTGGCGTTCAACAAGCCAGCGTTCAAGGTAGCGGCATTTCGGCGACGGCGGAGAATCTGAAGCTCACAACTGCCTCGGCGATGCAACTGGATGGTTCGGCTGCTTTTCGCGCCGACATCAATCGCTTAGCCGAATGGTTTTCGCTTTCAACGCAGCCGGACAGCATCAACTGGTTCGGTGCCACCGATGGAAGGGTCGACTTTAAAAGCTCTGCTTCGGGGACCGATGCAAGCTTCACCGCGAACATGACGGATGTCGTGGCGACCCAGCGAGCAGCCTCTGGACGTTCGAATTCGCCGATGCAAATGGCCAGCAGTTCGCAGGCTTGGTCAGAACTTTGGCGTGAACCGAAAGTGAATCTTAACGGTCAGCTTACGATTGGCGGCGATTTTGATTCGCTGTCTTTCCAGCGATTGATGGCGCGGTCTGGTTCTTTGGATTTTAATGCGACGGGCACGATCTCCGATTTGGCAGGTTCGCTGGTCACGAACCTCGAAGGGAACTGGCAGCCGAACTTCGATAAGATCAACTCGTTACTTGCCGCGTACAGCCAAAATATGGTTTCGCTCAATGGCAACGGTGTTCAACCGTTTCGAATTCAGGGCCCTTTGTTTGCACAGCCGGGATCTTCTGCTTGGGTATCGGATCAGTTGAACGTTCAAACGATGGTCGGTTGGGATCAAGGTCAGCTGGTTGGGTTGCCTATTGGGAAAAGTGAAATTGGTGTGGATCTGCGACAGCAAGTTGCCTCGCTTCAGACGGCGGGCATTCCGATTAGTGGTGGTATGGTCAATCTTCAGCCGCAACTCGATATGCGCAGCAGTGATCCAGTTTTAATTCACGGTCAGGCTCGACTGTTGGACAGCGTGCAGATCACGCCGGATATTTGTCGTGACTGTTTGAAGTTCGTCGCTCCGTGGCTTGCCGACACGACAAACGCTCAAGGTATTTTCTCTGCTGACGTTCAAGGTGTCAGCATGCCACTCTCCGATCCGATGAATGTTTCGGCTCGCGGCAGTTTGGAAATGCAAGACGTGACGATCGCCGCCGGTCCAATGGCAGAAAAATTGCTGGGAACGGTTGCTCAGATTCAGTCGATTTTGAAACCCGATTCACGACAACGCGAAATGAAGACGTGGCTAAAGATTGAACAGCAAACGATTCCAGTCGCCGTTGAAAATCGCCGTGTCTATCACGAAGACATCAAGTTCTCGCACGACGAGTTGGTGATTCGCACCAGTGGCAGTGTGGGCTTCGATCAATCCGTGAGCATGGTTGCGAAAATTCCGATCGCGGAAGAATGGATCGCTGACAATCGCTACCTTTCTGGTTTGCGCGGTCAGTCACTTTCGATTCCGATTAGCGGAACGGTCAATCGGCCGGTCATTGACCAGAATGAAGTCCGAAAACTCTCAACTGATCTTGTGCGAAATGCTGCTCAGGGAGCCATCGGCAACGCGATTACTGACAAGATCAATCCTAAACTTAACGAGTACCGTGGCGAATTGAACAGCAAGGTGACGGGCGAAGTGAACAAGCTTCAGGGCAAATTCCAGGACAAGCTCGGCGGATTCTTACAGGATAAGCTTGGGGCACCAGCGGCTACTGGCGGCCAAAGTGCGGCTCCCGTGCAGGCTCCGGCCTCCGCGGGCCAGCAGATCGAAGATCGACTCAATGGCGAACTGAAAAAGGGTCTAAACAAGCTCTTCGGCGGTTAGTCGACGTTATATGGTTATCGAATATTTTCCGTGACACTTCGTGGTGGATTCCGCCCTGAGAGGCTGGAAACTCAAGTAGAAATTCGGAAACATGATGATTAAGCGAATCGCCAACAAGAGCCGTCGAAAAGGTCTGGATTACGGAACGCTCGAAGCACGTCAGGTGCTCACGTCGATTGTGTCTGATTTTGCCTGGACACCACAGTCGTTTCACATACCGGTCAACGAATCTCAAACGGTGTTGGAAAACCTCACCGAGTCGCCAGAGATATCCGACCAGCCAGATAACGGGACGCTGACGTATGACGAGTCAGCCCAGACGTTGGTCTATCAGCCAGACGAAGGCTTTGTCGGAGAAGATGTTTTTCAAGTGGCCGACCAATCCTACACGATGCGCGTCTGGCACTCAGCTTGGGCGACTCCCGATTGGGCTCACGTGATTTCAGGAGGTTCCGCTTCGGTCGACGTGCTTGCTAACGACTACGCTTTCAGAGATTGGAACTCCAACATCGATCAACATTGGAAGATTGGAAGGGGGAGTGAGTACAATTGGCGGCAGGATTCGACTGGATTCTCGATTGTTGAAGTTACCAATCCGGACGCTGGTTCGATTTCAATTTCTGTCGATGGCCAATCGTTGATCTTTGAGGCCGCTAACGAAGCGGTTGGTCAACAACAAGTGACTTACACGCTGGAGGATTCGCGTGGGTTTAGAACGACCTCAACGGTGGTCTTCGATGTGACCGAACAGGCGGTTGACCCAAGAAGCTATGTCAGCAATGAACAATGGGAGCAAGAACGTGTGGAGGCCTGGATGAGCCGGTATGCCGGTTCATTGGCTCAGGGTAACGGTTGGGTCTACACCGGACATTTTATTGACGAACTCATGCCGGTACGACTCGTTAGCACTGGAACCGCGGATGCGGCACAGTTTTCGTTACTAACAGACGTTCAAGAAGGTGACATCGTCAAATCCCAAGGCGACTTGCTCTACTATGTCACTTACGGCGACCATGATTCTGAATTCAAATCGTATTTGTCGATCGTTGATGTGAGCGACCCAGCCGATCCGCTGCTAATGAGCACGACAGGTTTTGATTCCACGGTTAAGGATATCTTTCTTGATGAAGGTCGAGTGGCGGTCGTTCTCGCTGAAAACTATGGGTTCTGGATTCACAGCGGACGCCAGTCTGGATCAAGTTTCGAGCTTCAGGTTCTGGACGTGACTTCGCCTGTGGTTCCGACAGAAATCTACACGGCCACAATCGACGGTGACTATTCTGACGCTCGCCTGATTGGTGATCAGCTTTATCTCGTTAGCCAGTACGACGCCAACGAAGGTTCGGCTCCCTACGAGTTGCTCGGTAGCGATGAAATCGCCGTTTCGCCCGGCGACTATATCGATTCGATTCTTCAGCAAGACAACGGATTTGGTTTGCCACAAGTCTCGGTTGAAGTTGGCAACCAGCAAAGCATGGTGAAACTTGGAATCGATCAAATCGTACGACGCGATGATGGAAACAGCACAACGCTGATTACAACGTTCGACGTCCAAGGAGAAGATGGCGAGCCGGTCGACATGGATTTGGTTCAGTCCGACTACGTGAGTACGGTTTATGTCAGCCAACAGTCTTTGTACCTGTTCGATAGTGCTTCGGTGATCAAGCTGGACATCGCGGAGGACGCCGGCGTCGTGTTTTCCGCAGACGGGACACTGGAAGGATCACTACTGAATCAGTTCGCAGCTCACGAGCACGATGGACGGCTTCGTGTTGCCTTAACGGATATCACTGACGGAAGTTCTGACGTTCGCGTTTTTGAACAGGTTGGTGATTCACTCAACGTTGTTGGTTCGCTGGATGATATCGCGCCCGGCGAGCGGATCTTTTCGACGACATTTGTCGAGGACCAAGTGTTTGTTGTGACGTTCCGACAGGTTGATCCACTGTTTGTGATCGATTTAAGTGATGCAACTTCGCCGACGATTACCGGCGAGCTAAAGATTCCTGGCGTTTCCAATTATCTTCAGCTGATTGACGACGATATCTTGTTGGCCGTCGGACGAGATGCGGATCCGAATACCGGCATTCAGACCGATTTGCAAATCTCTTTGTTCGATGTAGCAGATCCGACGAATCCATTGCTCTTGGATCGATATACCTTCGCTGGCGGTCGGTCGACATACACCCCGTTGATTGATTGGATTTCCTCTGGGGCGAATCACAATGCGCTTACGTTTGATCAATTGAGTGGAACGTTGGCGTTGCCGGTTCAATACAATTCCAATGGAGTTTCGGATGAAGTTTCGGTATTTGAAATCAGTCGCGAAAACGGAATTCAGGTTGCGGGTTCAGTATCTTTCGACAGTCAAGCTCAGCGAACCGTGATTAGTGGCGATCGCGTGGTCTACCTTTCGGACGAAAGTTTGAAGACCGCGACAATTTCTGATCCTGCGACCGTGATCGCATCTTTGGAGTTGCCACCCGAAGAAACGGAGGCTCGTTACGTTGGAGCTGCAACAAAGGTTTGCGAATTGACCGACCGTGTGTTCGAAGAGCTAGTGGAACTGGAGGAAATTTCTGAAGTTCAGATTGAGCCATTTGATGTGGAAACCGATACGGCTGATTTTGTGACCGATGTGCAAGAGTTGCTCAGCGAGACTGAAAGACTTGATGTTGATCACGTTGCAGGTTGGATGGGGCAATTCTTCCAATTGCTGGACGTCGTTTCGCCAGAGGATTACTTGCCAGCGAACCACCCTTCGGTCGTTGGTGAAAATCTGCCTTCCTTGACAACGATCATGGAAGCGATCGACGCCAACACGGTCATGACTGAACTCGAAAAAGAGATTGCTCTGGAGAACGCCGAATCGGCAGTCGAGGACATTCGGTCACTGATCGTGGACCAGTGGTTCTCCTTTGAAGAAGCTTTCGGCGACCATCTCAATCGTATCCTTCCCGACGGATACGAGCTTGAGTTGCATCATGGAGTGGAAGGCTTCGTAATGCAGATGGAGTTGATCGATCAGCTCGATACAATCGCTCTGCGGCATGGCCTTTTCGCATAGCAATTGCCGAAGAATGGCACGTGAATCGGTTGGCTTGCCGTCTTAAACCCCCAGAAATGCCGTGCTTAAACGAAAGTTAAAACTCTTCGGTCGATATCGGGGTAAACTTTCTGTTGGATGAGAGCAGTCCGGGTTGTCTGGAACTGACTCTCTGCCCACAATTCAATTGGCGAAGCAGTTCGAATGGAATCGCGGCTGATCTCTGCGCCAAGTCATTAACAATTCAGAAATTCGGGAGTCTCTTGTGAAGACGGTTTGCAAGTCAATATTTACGAGCTGCCTAACGGGCATGTTTACTTTGGTTGCGGTTGCAGCCACCTTCGCTCAATCAGCTCCGGAGCCCGCGGTCGTGGTTTCGATTGCTCCAATTAAAGAGCAACTAAAAGATGTCAAGTATCTCTCCAAAGCTTCGGGATTTGGTGGAGCATCATTCTTGATCAAGTCTCAGATCGACTACGCCACTGGCGGAATGGACAAGACACGTCCGTCAGGAGTTCTGCTTTACTTCCAGGGCGACAATCCTGTTCCCAAGACGGTTATCTTCCTTCCCATCAAAGACTTTGATGACATGTTGGACACGGTTTCTAATTTTGCGGAAGTCGACGATGGAGACGACGTCATCAAGATCACTCCAAGCAACGGCGAAACGATGTATGCCGTTGAACAGGGAACCAACATGTTCCTTACTCTCGACGAAGAGTCTCTTGAGGATCTTCCGGAAGACCCTCAAGCTTTGCTTGGCGATATGTCAGAGAAGTACAACCTTGGGGCACACGTTTATGGCGGCCGCATTCCCGATGAGCTTCGTGAAAAAGCGATCGACATGATCAAAGATGGATATGTCGACAGCTTGCAAAACCTGGGCGGTGATCCGGACAAGATCGATTCTCAGATCGCTGACTTCGAGGAGCAGATCAAAGTTCTAAGTGATGTCGACGAAATCATCTTCGGAGTCTCTGCAGACAAAGACACTCACAAGATGGCGATGGAGTTTACGATCACTGGCAAGCCGGGATCGAAAGTCGCCAAGAGCTACGCTGGTTTTGCCAACGCGGATCCAACGAAGTTCGCTGGCTTCATGAGCGAAAAAGCCGCGATGGACTACAACATGTGCTTCAATGTTAGCACCGAAGATTCGGACAAAATTGGTTCTCAGTTGGAGGGACTCGTTGAGTCAATGATGACTGAGTTGGACAACGATGGCGAATTCAATGACGAGGAACTCGACACGATTCGTAGTGCCGCAGTTCAAATTTCGGAAGTGGTCGAAGAGACCTTCAAGGAAGGTCGAATTGATTCGGGTGGTCAGCTGATGATGGGCGAGAACGACTTCAATTTCGTCGCTGGTGGAAAAGTTTCGGATCCGAAGAAAATTGAGTCAGCCGCAAAGGAACTAATTGGCTTGCTTCGCGATCGTGTCGGCGACGCTTTCGATTTCAATCAGGATTTCGCAACGCACGCGGGCGTCAATTTTCATGAGATTGTAATCAAGGTTCCTGAAGATGAAGAAGAGCTTCAGGATTTTGTTGGACCTGAAATTATTGTGCTTCTGGGGATTGGTAAGGAGAATGTTTATCTTGCCGCTGGAAAGGATCCAATGGATACGCTCAAAGCTGCCATGGGTAACTCAACTGCAGCCGCTCCAGAATATCCAGTGGTTTACAATGTACGCGTGACGCCAATTCTGGAATACGCGGCTAGCACGACTGGTCAGCCGATGCTTGACGGTTTCGTCGAAAAGATGAGGGAAGTCGGTCGCGATAAGATGTCCGCCTACAGCAAAGCAATCGAAAACGGATTGTTTACTCGAATGGAAATGGAAGACGGACCGCTGTCACTGATTCAGGGCGCCGTTCAAGGCTTCCAAGAGCAAATGGGAAGCGGTGCTGATTTCTAAAGAATGCTCTGAATCTTTCAGATTCAGTTCACTCAAATAAAAAAGGCCGCCCGGCAGATTGCCAGGCGGCCTTTTGTTTTCTATCTCAAACAATGTCGCTATCGAATGCGACTCTGTTGGCCGCGAGCCATTGGCATCACGGGTGCAGCGTCTGGCTGGACGATCGGAGGAACGGTGGCTGCTCCGAACCCGTTTCCAAATCCAGCTGGGGCTTGGTTGAAGCCACCGTTGTTGAAGCCACCATTGTTGGAGCCGCGATTGTTGTTGAAGCTGCCACTACTCGAACCGTAAAAGGCATCTTCAAAACGATCGTCGACGCTTTGGATCTGATCTTTCAATTTATCGCCAATACGTCGCAGTGCAGGAGTCTTCTTCGCACAAGCACAGCCGGCAGCAACCCACTGTGGGTAGGTCGTGCACGGGCTACGACAAATCGGATTCTCTGCGTTTGCACCCGGGCATCGTCCGTCTGGACCAGGGATGCCGCCGTCTGGGCAAACAGGATCCACAGGTGTCTGTGCCGTTCGCATTGGCCGGCGAGGCTTCAGAATTGCTTGGCGATAGGCAACTTCGTCCGCGTAGTGGTTCATCCAACCAACGGTTTCAGCAGAAACCATGGTAAAGTCAAACGGAACCGCTTCGCCGCCACCAGCATTTCCTTCAGCATCCATCACTGGAGACGCTCCTCCGGCAGCTTGAATTCCAATGCTGCCAACTCCGTCGACACCGACAGCAACCAGTCCGTATCCTCCTGGTCGAACTCCGGAGAATTGGAAGATTCCAAAATTGTCTGTCGTTGTTGAACCGATGACGTCGTCACCTTTGAGCAACATGACTTTTGTGCTGCGAAGATCAACTGGGCGACCGTTGATAGAATTCATTTGGTGAACGCGTCCAATAAGCCGTCCACGTGAGTCGAGTGAGACAGGCGTTCCAGCGATCGATGTCGCCGGTTCTGCAGCGACAACATTTCTTGTCAGACCATCGAAACCGTAAAGCTGATCTGGATCGTCTTCGCCTTCTCCAACGCTGTATCGACCGTAAACGCGATACGCAATATTTGGAGCGTAGAACCGAATCCAGTCAGTGTTGATTGTGGTTTCGTTCTGAAATGCGTAGCAATTAATGGTTGTAGGTGTCGACTCGTCCGCATCTGGATTGTCGTTGATGATGTTGGCTCCGAAAGCGAAAAACGCTTTGTCACCCCAGCCAACGAACGAGTAGGCTCCACGTTGTACGTTTGTAAAAATGAATGAGCCATCTGCTTGGACAGCAGCGGTCTTTACCAATCGACCGTTGTTCATCAGGAAAATCGTCATGCCAGCAACTTCCGCTCCGTCGATTCCGCGAACGGTTCCACTGAACTGGCCGTTACGATCCAACATCACCCAGTTGGCTCGAAGCGAATCAGACAAGCGAACTCCATCGATGTCGCCAACTGCTTCCCAGCCAGCGTATCGTTCGTTGACTTCAACCGACTGCTCAGGCTCTTCTTCGCCGATGTCGTCATCGTCGGGGCGCTGCGATGTCGCAGGTGTTACAGGCGCCCGATCAATCGGCCGCATCGGGCCTTCCTGTTCAAAAGGGCTGCCTTCTGCCTCTTGTTCCGCGTCTTCGGTCGGCGTGAGGTTGTCAAACGGAAGCTGTGCTTGTGTCACACCGGCGGTCGTCGCCATGGACAATGATGTAAAAAGCAGAGCGAGCAAAATGCGTCGTAGTGAATTCAGGGTCATCGCTGATACCTGCAAAATGGGCCAAATCGACGGAATACAAACCGTCCATCAGCGTCTGCATCGTCGTTGTAGCCCGCCAAATCGCAACTCAAGTTCTAAATGTCCCGGGCAATCCGAATTTTCCATTAGGGTCGTTCTGGTGGCGAAAACTTTGTCGAGGAGCGTGATCGAGCAAGTACGGTAAAGTTTACCGATGAAGGAAGGTTGTTAACCAAAATATAGTCAGCCGAGCAACAAAGTCGAGTTCGGATCGAGCAGAAGTCGTCTCTACCTACTGGCGGCGCTTCCTGACGTTCGAGCGTGAGCAGCCTGAATGGCACGAAGTAAACCGCAGGCCTTGCTGAGCGTCTCTTCGTATTCGGCATCAGGATCGCTGTCGGCCACGATTCCGGCGCCGGCTTGCACCCAAGCCTTGTCATCTTTGATGACCATGGTTCTTAGTGCGATGCACGTGTCCATGTTGCCCGAGTAGTCAATGTACCCAACGGCTCCCGCGTAAGGTCCGCGCCGATGCGGCTCGAATTCGTCGATGATCTCCATCGCCCTCACTTTGGGGGCTCCGGAAACGGTTCCAGCGGGAAGGCTGGCCATCAACGCGTCAAATGCATCGCAGTCGTCACGAAGTTCGCCAGTCACAGAAGATGAAATGTGCATCACGTGACTATATCGTTCGACGATCATGATGTCCGGGAGTTCAATCGAACCGTACTTTGCGACACGTCCGACGTCGTTGCGACCGAGATCGACCAACATCACGTGTTCGGCACGCTCTTTTTCATCTGCCAGCAACTCTTCTTCGAGTCGTTTGTCTTCTTCGGGAGTTGCACCGCGTTTTCGAGTCCCAGCCAGCGGCCTGACCGTCACTTCGCTATCGACGACTCGACACATGATCTCGGGCGAACTTCCAACCAACGTGCAGTCTTTACTGCGGAGGAAAAACATGAACGGGCTTGGGTTCAGCACTCTCAGGCTGCGATAAATTTCCAGCGGATCACATTCGATATCGAGCGAAAGCCGTTGGCTGAGCACCACTTGGAAAATATCTCCAGCGTGGATGTACTCGATACATTCGCGGACGGCGTTTCCAAAAGTTTCACGAGTCATGTTCGATTCGTACGCAGGCAATTCACCGCTTGCCGGAGCCACGTTCATGTGACTGAATTCTTCGCCCGTTTCCGGGGCCTGTAGCCTGGCCACCAAACTTTCAACACGTTGATTCGCATCGTCAAAAGCGGATTGAGCTGAATCAAAATCGTCCAACCAGGCCAATGCCATCACGAAAACAGTTTTGGTGATGTGATCGAAGATCAGCATGGAGTCGTAGAACGCGAAGTTCATGTCGTCCAGTTGTCGATCGTCATCGGGCGCGTTGGGAAGTTCTTCGACGTAACGGACGACGTCATAGCCAGCGTATCCAATGGCACCTCCGGCAAACGGAGGCAATCCTTCCAGAATCGCAACGTTGACACTGTCGATGTGTTTGCGAATCTCTTCAAGCGGATTTTCGCTGTGCCACGTTTTTGATTCGGTTCCATTTTCTGCGGAGAGAGTGACTTCGTTCCTGCGGGCAGAAATTTCGAATTTTGGGTCTGCCGCCAGAATGCTGTAGCGTCCAACTTTCTCACCGCCGATGACACTTTCGAAAAGACACGCGGTACCTCCGCGATCAATTTTTCGAAAGGCCGAAACTGGAGTCAGAGAATCGCTTAGCAATTTTCGATAGACGGGAATCGCATTGTGCGATTTGGCCAGTTCGGAGAAAAAAGAAAATTCAGGAATTAGGGTCATCGTTAATTGGCAGGGCTTCTAACGTCAATCGGACGTTTTTGTTTTCCGGGTGTTCTGTGTTCAGTTAATGGCACGTGTTAGCGCCACGTGAATAATCCGGGTGTAAATGCGGGCACATCGTACCATAAACCTCAGAAGTGAAAGCATCCTCTGAAGAGCCTCCAATCTTGTATACATGGGTGCTCGTGGATAAAATCGACACGGAACAGAATCTATCGCACTAGGCCCACACTCCATGAAATGTCAAAAATGCAACAAGTCGGCGACGTTTCACATAACGGACCTTACGGGCGACGGTCTGCTTGCTTTGCACCTTTGTCCTGAATGTGCGAAACACTATCTTCAGCCAGAGGCGGAAGATTCAGAGACGCCAAAAATTTCGGGTGTGCTCTCGGATCAACTGAAGCTTGAGCAAACGGCGGAAGATCTGAAGGAGCTCGATTCAAAGAAGTGCCCGATTTGTGGCATTTCGTTTTACGAATTCCGTCAAGCCGGTCGGCTTGGTTGTCCTCACGATTATGTTTTCTTTGGGACGGAACTCAAGCCGCTTTTAGAAAGTGTTCACGGCGCGACGGAGCATGTGGGAAAACATCCTCAACGTGGAGCTTACGACACTGAATCGCAAACGGAGTTGATTCGACTTCGTGGCGAGATGAAGTCGGCGGTGTCAAAAGAGGATTACGAAAAGGCCCAGGAAATTCGCGATCAAATTCGATCGATCGAAAATCAATCCTGAGCAACGAAATAATCTGAAACGCGATCACTCTGTCGATTGCGATTCAGTTGAATATATTTATGGGATGCCAACATGGAAATCGATGATCTGGCTTCGACCAGCGGCGAATGGCTTCGCGGAGTTGGTCCGCAAAGCGACATTGTCATGAGTAGCCGTATTCGGCTGGCTCGAAACCTTGCAGATTTTCCGTTCATTCGCCGCTGCAATGATATCGATCGCGCCAACATCGACTCGACCGTTCGACAACGACTCGCCAGCAACGAAGCATTGCGAGATCTGACGTTCATCGATGTGGCAACTCTTGAGAGTCTCGACCGTCAGTTTTTGGTCGAGCGTCAATTGATCAGCCGCGAGCACGCGAACTCCGATGGCGCCCGTGCCGTTGCAATCGACGGACAGGAACAGCTTAGTTTGATGGTCAACGAGGAAGACCATCTTCGCATTCAGGTCATGAAAAGTGGCTTCGATCTGGACGGTGCGTGGGAGCAGATCAATGATCTCGACAATCAGATCGAGAATCAGGTGACTTATGCGTTTCACGAAGCCATGGGTTATCTGACGGCTTGCCCGACCAACGTGGGAACGGGAATGCGAGTCAGCGTTTTGGTGCATTTGCCGGCACTGGTGATCACGAATCAAATTGAAAAAGTCTTTCGTTCGTTGCAGAAGATTAACCTTGTGGTGCGAGGCCTTTACGGGGAGGGCACGCAGGCGATGGGCGACTTCTATCAAGTCAGCAATCAGATCACACTGGGTAAGTCGGAAAAGGATCTGATCGATCAAGTCGGCGATGTGGTTCCTGTTGTGATTGACTACGAGCGTAAGGCTCGCAAGTTTTTGATCGAAGAAGATCAGAACGAATTGTTCGACCAAGTCAGCCGGGCATACGGAATGCTCCAGACGGCTCGTCGCATCAGCAGCGAAGAGACGATGCACTTGTTGTCTCGGGTTCGCATGGGCATCAATCTTGGTTTGATCGGTGATCTGGAGATTCCGCAAGTCAACGAACTGTTCATTCAAACGCAACCGGCTCACTTGCAGAAGATCCACCAGTCCAGCCTGTCGACCGACGAGCGAAATATCGAGCGTGCAAACTTTCTGCACAAGAATTTGAAGTCGCAGGATAATTAATGTGAGATTGCATGGTTTTGGTTTGTCCGCGCGAATCCCGACGCGTAAGTTTTGAAGTTGCACAAATATAATAAGCCCGAAGCGCAAGCGATCAGATATTTCCGGATCCCTCGCTCGCGCGTCGGGCTTGTATTGGAACGCTTCGCTTTTTTTAAATTAGTGCTGAAAGCACGGCTAAGGTGGCGTAAGCCTCTGGCTTGTGATCGCGTGTATAGTGCTGAAAGCACGGCATGTTGTAGCCATGGACGCAAGTCCATGGAAACGTTGATGCATTAATCGGGAGTCCTGAAAGGACGACAGGAAAATTGCGGTAGCGCAAAGCTTGGCTCTTGCCGTGCCTTCGGCACTCAGCGGCGATTCAATAACCCTAACCACTTGCGTCCATGGCCAATACACCTCGGCACTTCGTGACTGAAAGAGTGCAACGTTATTAATAGGCATTGAATTGGCAAAGTATCTGAAATTCAGTCTGCGTACATTCTTGCTGGTCGTGTTTCTGATTTGCGCGTCGCTGGCGCTCTATCCGCGAGAGACAATTGAAAAGTACCGGCGGCAGGCAGAAGCCGTCCAGCTACTTGAATCGACTGGCTTCAAGCTGGAACGCAGAATTCCAGAGAACAAATACTATTCGCATTTATTGAAAATGTTCGTTCCCGAAGGTGATCTTAGCCAAGTCGTTACAGCCAATGGTAGGAGCAGTGGGATCCGCGACAACGATTTGCACTCGTTGAAAGATTTGCCTTGGTTGGAAAAGCTCTACCTCGCGAACAACAACATCACGGACGAAGGTTTGGTCCATTTGACCGATTGTCACGGTTTGAAACGCGTGTCGCTTTGGTTCACGAGCATTACGGATGATGGCTTGAGTGTGTTTTCTGACAAACAGGAATTGGAAGTGCTGGACATCAGCGAGCCGACAATGTCAACGGGCTCAACGGATGTCACTCGAGCGTGCCTGAAACATTTCGAAGGCTTGCCGCGATTGAAGATTCTGAAGTTCAGTTTTCCAGTCGAGGATGATGATCTGTTTTTGTTGGCAACGTTGTCTCGTTTCGCCCCGGAATCGCTGACAGTTAATTCAGCATCCAATAGTGGAATCTTTGAGCTAACGCGTTGGCGATCGTTGAAGAGGCTGAAGCTGAACGGAGGCAGCTATCTTTCACTGATACCATTGCAACAATTGCCGAACTTACGATCACTCTCAATTACTGGTTCCGGCATTGGCGATCAGCACGTGGCCGGAGCGACGGAACTTTCCCAAATCGAAGGTTTGTCGCTGTATCAAAGTTCGGCGTCGAATTGGATTGTGCCCAAGTTAATGGAGCTACCAAATTTGAAGCGACTCGATGTCAGAAACACGAAGGTTAACTGTGATGTTGTTCCGGATCTTGCTACGGTGAAATCGAAATGCAAACTGAGCACGAGTTTTCCCTTTGATGCTTTTGCGCTGCGTCGTGCGGAGGGGCGTATATTTAGCTATCGCTGGAATCACCAATGTTATCTGTCTGCGGATGATTTGCCCGCCGTGGAGGAGTTTCAATGTAACGGACTAGAAATGGTCGACCTCTCTGAAGTCGAATTGGATTCGCTCCCAGATGGAATTGATTTTCAAGCCAATCCAAAACCCTTCAGCAATGAATCGGTGAGCAAAGTATTGGCCAAAGCCAAATGTCAATGGATTGGGTTAAAAAGCAGTAACGTCAATCTCGATTGCCTTCGTGAACTTGACCAATCCAACGATTCGACGGTTCGTCATATTCGTTTCAAAAAAGAAATGCGTTTGCCGCAAGCCATTTCGCAGGCTCTGGCATCGGTCACCAAGTTGCGAGTCCGTTACAACAATCAGGTTGAAATTGAGATGGAATTGGACGGTCCGTCGAAAGATCCTTCTTCGCGAGCCGATGTCCTGACTGTTTATGTTGATCCAGTTGAGTATGGCGTGTCCGATTTTTCATTCTTGCAAAAATTCCCCAATTTACGAACACTGGATGTCGACTGTTCAAGCTTTGATTTCGAATCGCTTCAAGTGTTGAGCCGCCTACCAAAGTTGAAATCCTTACATGGCACCATCGCCAAAGACTTTGTGTCGGCAGAATTAAAAGGGGAGCTACCGTTTAAAACGCTCGAAGATTTGAAACTGAAAGTTCCGCAAGCGTGTTCAGGCTTGTTGCCACGGATTTGCCAGATCACGACATTGAAGAATCTTGAGTTTGACGTCGATCGCAGTCCGCGAGGATTCCAACTGTCGGCAGAACAAACAATGTTATTCGGAAACCTTGTGAATCTTAAATCGATCAGAATCGACGGAGTAACGGACGATTCTCTTAAAAATATTTCCAAAGCCAAAAACCTGAGAACCTTGGATCTCAACGATGGCCACCTTACGGAGAAGTCACTCGAGACAATCAAGTCGATGCCAAAACTGAAGAATGCCAGGTTGTACGGCTCCGGATTGACACGTCCTCAACGCGAATCGACGGGATTTAAATTTTGAAGCTGCCGTGAGCTGACTACTTCAGATCGTCCATCCTAAGGACATTGCCATCTTGAGGGTTGACCAAATTCCGGATCTGTTCATCCTCAATGTCACTACGGACGAGGTGACCAGCGCCATCGGCTGTGACGATTTTGAGTTTCTCGCCTTTCTTGATGCCAAGGCCTTGCCATGGTTTCTCGCTGTCGAATTTCCAGTCGACAGGGCGAGTCCATTCGACAGCGTGATCGTCGCCAACGACAACGGCCAGCATCGTATTTACAGAACCGTCGTGCATCATGCCAAACGTGGGTGCGGTTGAACCGTCAAAGAGAGTCCCTTTTCCCGTTGGCCGCAGAAACACCGTCTTTCCAGCTTCTAGGTTGTCCTGATTTGGATTGGCAGCAATGCCGAAGTAGCAATCTGGAAGCATCTTCAAAAGCTTGATGTTGTGTTCGCTATCCCAAGGCTCATCGAGACGGAAAAGCTTGTAGAGATTGTTTTGATTCATGTAGGGCAAAATGTGGACGCGCCAGCTCAATAATGGTTTCCCGTCTTTGTCGTAGTTCGCGGTCGCCGGCAAATTTTTGTTGGCTTCATCAAACTGGTGGCAGCCCTTGGCAATCAATTGCAATCGTTTCATTTGTTCCTTCTGCCTCTGCTGAGCCGTCACTTCTTTCATCAGCAACGTGAGCCCATCCTCTTTGTACAAGCCAGACAGATCAGCAACGAGCCGACTCTTATCTGCCTCAGCTTTGAAGTTCTCTTTCAAATACGCGGCAACAGACGGATCCAGTAAGGACTTCGACTGCAAGAATGGAATCAGCTTCTCAGCTGCAGTTCCCAGTTGCTTTGAAGTTCGATTATCGGAGCACTGTACGATCAGTGAGCCAGTTTTGTCCGCGAAGGACAACCCCAGAGAGGACCACTGGACATCGTTTGCAATCATCTTGCCGTTTAAGTCTCCAAATGGTGTCGGAAAATCGGGATTCAACTCAGCCAAAACTTTGCGTGTATCAGGACTGCCAATGATCGCGACTCCAATGTCAAACTTTGCCAGCGAAGTCAGTGCCGTTTCTGCGATCTTTGCCGGCTGAGGGTCTGCAGAGAGAATTTGCTGTTTGTATTTGTCCATGAAACTACCCACAAGAACATTCCCCTTTGCAGTGGCTTCACGTTTTATGTCCAGCGTTTGTTGGAGCTCGGTTAATCTGTTTTTTGCAGTTTCAACATCCTTTTGGTCATTCACGACACCGAGCCAGACAGTCTTCTGAATTGAGAATTCCTGTATCGGCGAAAGCAGGAACAGTTTGTCGACACCTGCCTCTTGAAGCTGCTTTATTTTGGCTTGAGACTGTTTTGCCTTCGTCAGAAGTGCCGCTGCCGACCGTTTGGAGTGTCCGGAAAGCCCTGTTTGTAGCTCGACCATTTTCTCAAGATCAACACGTTGAAGATCGACCACTCCAATCGCAACCGTTTCCTGTGAAAGGAACGGATGTAGCGCTTTGGGAAATCCGGATTGATCCTGTGCTGCGGCGACGTTCGAGGCAAACACGAACAAAACCAACACGTTCAAAATTTGAGAAGGTAGCTTATTCATCTGAGTTTCCTTGATTGGTGCGTGTCGCCTTGTTGAGTTTGATGACGAATCGAGATCGTTCGTAAGTCGCTTGGTTCAATGTAAATTCAGCCTTATTAAGAGCCAGTTGGCAAATGAATGGCTTGCCTGTTACTGGATCCAATGGAATGGAAACCGATTTGATTTCGTCCAAAGAAAGCGGCAGGCTTCCGGTTTCGGCAGCGTGCAATCGCATCGCTTCGATGATCCGAATCAGGTCCAATTCCTGTTGGACTTCCGCAACCTGCAGGTGCAAATTCAATGGGCCGAAGGTGTTGAAAATGTTCGCACCAAGATTGTTTTGCAACGATTCTGGACTGTACGCTTCATTCCTCCGGCGCTGCATCAGGATTGAATCTGGGATTGGCATGTAGATCATCGTTTGGAATTCTGATTTGGCTTTCTCGTATTCATGTTTGGCGTCCAGCAACATGATTTGGGAAACGGACATCTTTTCAATTTTCATTGCATCCGTTCCCGCAGCCAACAGTCGCTTCTTTGCCGTCGTAACGCCAGCGAGACTCGCCTTAAGAAAGAGTGCCTCGGCATCCATTTTTTCACCAGTTTCTCCTGACGCCGAGCCCAAAGTTTTGGCGTCGGCAAGCGTTTCAAAAACCTCCATGGCGACGCGTTTCCACCGTTGATCGGACCATTGAGATTCGTCGATCTCTGTGAATTCAGGCACGAGGTTTTCAAACATTGCCAATCGTGTTTCCATCGCAGCAACGTCAGAAATGATCGGGTGTGGCAGCTGAGCGATCGCCCAATACATATTGGGAGCATTTGGCTGTGCAACGAATTCCAGCAACGTCATGTTGGCTCGGGATAGACATTGGGCGGCAGTCAGAATTGCGATCGAATCGTTGAGTCGGGAAACGTTCTGAGCCAGCGTGTAATGCATCCGTAGCAATTCGGTTGCTTTCTCGAATTCACCCTGCTTGATGGCGGCTCGCGTCTTGAGCACCAGCGTCCACGAAATAGAGCTGGCGCTGCGAATCGCCGGGAATTCCATCTGCAAAAGTTGCTTACCTCGCATGTCTTCAATCGCAATTCCCCAATCACACTCACGGCAACGGGTTGCGACCGCGATATGGTCGTCGATGAATTCGTCAAATCGGGAACAGGCGACCTTTAATTTTTCCAATGGGATGTCTGAAAGCGATATTTTGCCGCCAGACCACTCGGAGTAATCCTCTTTGAATTCTTTGAAGTTGGCACGGTCGTTCTTGAAGAACGAGTAGCCAGAAAACGCACTTGCGTAGTTCATCGCCGCGTTGCCGTGCACTGTTTCATTTGGCATTACTTTCAGGCGATACCGAAAACGATCAGCACTAATTGCGGCGATTGGTGTTACCGAAAGCGTTGCCACAGGCGATGAAAATCCGTGCTCATCAAGACCCACAGATCGCAGCAGTTGTGCACAGCCAATCGTTGGTTGGAAGATCGAAATGCACAATAACGTCAGAACTGTCATCAGACATTTCATGATGGATCCTTCTCCTGATTGAAAGTCGATCGTTTCACATTCTCAGAGCGTTGGTTCAGAAACGAGAAGTACGCTTCGTCGTCTTCAAAGTCAGTATCCTGGTAGGCAACGCGACTACGGCCGTCGAATTCCTGTTTCGTGAAGTTTGGTCGACGTGTTGGCGAGTCGGCAAGTACTTCGCGATTGTTCGATGCATTCTCTGCAAGTTCAGTAGAAGGTTGTTCCGTGAACAACGCGCCCAACTGCATGAATAGCAAAACAGCGGCGACGCTTGACATGATTGCCGTCGCCGCCTTCCACCAATTTGATTCCGAAGTTTTCCGACCTATTACTTTGCCAGATTCAAAAACGATTCGATCCTGGGCGATACGAGTTTCCTCTACGTCGAAACCGACCGCCAACGGATGAGATTCTTCAAGCATCGCTTCGATGGCTCTCAATTCCGGTGGTGTTTCAAAAGGCTCATTCACAGTGTTGCTCCCAGAGAAGTTTCAGTGATGTAAGTGCGTCGACGTACTGGCGATGGGCGTTACTGGTCGACTGTTGAGTGATCTCGGCGATCTGTTTCCAGCCGAGTTGATTCCAAATTCTGAGCGCGATGATCTCTCGCTGTTTCGGCTTGAGGAACTGCATTGCTTCGGTGATCCATTGAACGTTTGTTTCATTGCCATCCCGATTCGCGGGGCGATTTAATTCACTTTGAGCAACTGCGTTCTCGCGAGATTTTCGGCGACGCTGAGATCGTTTCTGATTCAGTGATCGACTTCGAACGGCTGAATACAGCCAAGCTCTTGGAGATTCGGGCATTGTCGACCTCGCGGCGAGTTCCATGAAAGCTTCTTGGACGATGTCGTCGGCCCATTGCGAAAACTGAGCTGCGTAGAGCCTCAATTCAGATTGGTGCTGACGAACCAGAGTCGCGATGTGGTCAGCATCTATCGATTCCGGCAAGTTTCACCTCAGGCAATGCAACTTTCGAACACACGGGCGTCCTTTGACAGATAGGGCACCGGAGTTGCATTATCTTCCCGGAAAAGATTTGAATTTCAACAATTCTTGGGCCTGAGCGAGCATCGCAGGCAGAAATAGGGGCGTTGCTTAACGAATAGAAGCCACACGAACGCTATTCGCTCGGTGGCTTCGCTTCCCGGCCGATGCTCACCGATGGCAAGCAGAGCAGCATTTCTTCGTACTATGCAAATTCGACAACTTTACTGGCGTCGTCTTCGAGTCGCCGTCACGACACCTACAATCGCAAAGATGAGCATCGAGGATGGTTCAGGGACTGCTGCAACGGACAGGCTCTCACCGCCACTTGCATAGAGGCCATCGGAGTAAAAGATACTGTCCGTAACCAGGTCAAACGAAATAGTGAACAAGCCAACGTTTCCACCGCTGTTGAACCCAACGAAAACATCGTCTCCGATCGTTGCCAGCGGACCAAGGTCCAAGAACTCAGTTTCGTCGAAGGTGTCGCCAGCATTTAAGATGTCTCCGATTCCGACGAGGCCGATGCTGTCGATGGGTCCAGCGACCTCAAGGAAGAGCTCCTGACCATTTCCGTCGTTATTCTGAAAGAGAGCTGTTGTGGCTCCGAGCTGATCGATGAACACATTTTCCGCATCTGCAGCAATGCCGAATTGAAACTCAAGCTCACTGACCATCGTTTCAAATGTCGAGTTTCGAGTAAACGTAATGTTTTCTATCTGAGCCTGAATACTCGATGGCCAGCAAAGAAAAGTCAGTCCTGCGACGATTGCCGTGGACAAAAACATGGAGTTTAATTTTGACATCATTGGTGTATCCCACTTGTGGCGTTGTTGTTCGTGGAATCGCGTTGCGTGTCGCCAGGCGATTCAACTGGCTGTCGTTCTAAAAATCGGAGTGGTCTAGAACACCTCCACTGTTCATAGACCCCGCTTCCTGAAGCGTTTCGATGTTGACTGAGGGGGAAATGAAGCTGACATGGCCGTCGGCAAATACGAAATTGCTGCCGCCGTGAAAACTTGAAAATGGATGGCTGAACTTCTGGTCTGCGTTACCAAAGTACTCGCCGTCCGGATCAAACCGTTCATCGTTGAGCGGTGAATTGATTGTCAGTACTGCGGCTGAAGGCGAAACAGGTCGTCTGCGAGCTTCCGCAAAACTTCCTCCCACAACGTCACCTCGTCGCCAGTCAGCGAATCCGCAATCTTGCTCCGGGAGTATCGTGTTTCCAAAAGCTTTGCCGCAATTCTCACCGATCATGATCGTGTTCGAAGAGCCGTCCTGAATTTGACTCAAGCTTCGATAATCGTGGATACCAAAGATACCGTCATTGTGAAGGTGACCCCAAGTGTCATCTGGAAACTCGGAATCCTGAGAACCTTGGACACCGAAATAATCGCGAGCTTCCGCTGGCGAATTGACAGAAGGACAATGGAAAACGGGAATGGAAATTCCGTCATCGAGATCGAACAACTGTTCGTAGGCCCAAGGTGCGGTGAATTGATAATTCACCGATGTCAGAAGGTTGTTTCCTTCGATGAATGGGAGCAACTGAATGAAGAGGTTGCTTCCTCGAAATCGGTTTGCTTTGCGATTGCCTGGGAAAATCAATTCACCTGCAGGAAGTCTCATCCGTGCAGATTCATGGTTCAGAGCCCCGAGCCCCAATTGTCTCAAGTTGTTTGCACACTGCGTTCTCCGCGCCGCTTCGCGGACTTGTTGGACCGCAGGCAATAACATGCCAATCAAAATTCCAATGATTGCGATAACGACCAGTAATTCGACGAGCGTAAACGCTCGACGATTCATTTTGGCAAAGTACATTTCACATCCCGATAAAATGTTGTTTGTCTTTTGTTTGCATCAAGGAATCAGAAACGATTCTGAATGAATCAGACGTTTCCAAAACCAACGTTAAGATGCACTACAAATGCTAAATTGTCTCAACCCTTGTATAACGTGGGCGGCTGTCAAAATCAGCAAAGTTATCAGCGATGATGAACGAAACGGAGAATTTCAACCTTGCTGTCCGATGCAACTTTTTCTCAGTGGGGCTTGATTAGCGTCCCGGTGTCGTGCAGATCTTGGCGTGCGCAAAGATTCAGCCGGTAAAAAACGTAGTTTGGTGTTTCGTTCCCTGAGAGCAAAGCTGGGGATAACGAGGCGCAGTTGTTCCTCTCGCAAAACTCGCACGAAACACGCACCTTGGGTGGCCGAGAATGCAGCTTGGTGCTATCGATTTCACTCGCGAGGCGGCTTTGCCTCACGAATCACAGCACCGTGCTCATCGCTGATGATCAGAATCGCGTACTCGGAAATACCGTCCAACGATCGATTGCTCTGGGTCACGTAGTCGAATCGACCTCGCAGATCCGTGTAGCCGTCTTTGTGGAATTCCACTTGGCCGTTTGCGCCCTTGGCGAACACTTTCACGTAAGCCTTGCTGACCGGAGCCTTCGCTTGCGGATCGGTAAGCAGAACTTGTCCGTAAGATTCGATCACTTGGACTTCCATCGAATTAGCGAACCACGTTTCTGACTTCGAATTGTCGCCCCCGACGATTTCGACCAACACGTTCTTGTTGTCGAATTGCTCAGGCAAGTCAAATTCGTGCGTGCCTTTGGTTTCGCCATCTTTCAGTGTCACGGTTTGCGATAAGTTTGGACGAATCATTGAGAACCCATCGATCTGGTCGCGAGCAAACGGATTGCTGCTGAAAAGGAACTCGATGTCCATTTCGTAATAGTTGATGGTTAGTTCCTTTACGTTTCGCCATTCGACGGATCCTTTGCCAGCCCCACGTTTGTCTGCGTTTGCTTCGATCTTGAAATCGAATCCAGGAGCTTTCGATGCGAGTTGATCCTGCTGTTGCGTGCGATCTTTTTCGTCGACCAAATCGGTTGAGCCGCCTTGAATCTCTTCGACCATCGCGACGATGCTTTCGAACTTCTGACGCCAACGATCGACCGGATAGTCGGTCCATTTTTTGGCTTTCGCCATCGCGTCGTCAGGTTTTTCACGATACAGATCCAAGTAGGCATCGCAGTAGGCGTAGGGCATCGTTTGTACAACGTTTTTCGATTCAACTTTGGCGAACTGCTTCATCGCTTCGTCAATTCGGTCCTGCAATAGCAGATAGTAGGTCACGACCAAGCGGTTGTCGCTATCTAGTTGCGACCGGTGACCGAGGATCTGCATCAGTTTTTCGTACTGTTGGTGAACGCGATCGTTGAGAATCTTTCGCGACGAACCAAGCTGATGTGCCCGGTTGTTGATCAACGGAGAGAACTCACGTTGCTCGTACCAGTTTCGTTCGAGTGGATCGATTGAGACGAGTTCGCTTTCGAAAGTCATGCCGCATTGATTGGTAATCTGATCGGCATGATCCAGAAACTCACGAATCGTATCAGTGTCATTGTGTTTAACGCTGTACGACCAAAGCGTGTTGTCGTAGCGACAACGATTTCGCAATGTGTCGGTAGCTTTCTTGAAAAACGCTCTATCCTTCATGCGGAACGCGATCTCTGCCGGATTCATCCGCTGGATGTTTTCGGCGTTGAGGTCCTCAAGCACGTCGTCTTCGGTTCCGTTTTGCGAAACCCATTCCCATGATTCTTTGTCGACGGTTGCCGGTTCGTCGACGACGTTGAAGTCGCGATTTTGAGCCACAGCAAGAACCTTTACGTCGCTGGAAACGTGCGCCGGATAGTGTGTGAACTCTCCAGCGGCCGGGAAGTAAAACGAGTATTCGATTTTCTGGGTGCTGAACGCGTTGAGTTGCATCGAGATCGAGCGAGTTCGCTGTGATCCGGCGATCGGCATCGCACCTTGAGGAATTTGAATCAGGACTTCAATTGCCATGGGCGTCGAAGTTGGGTTCGTGATGACAACTTCGGATCCGTAGAGCACATTGGCCAAGAAGTTTCCTTCAACGAATTTGTCGAATTGAATGCCATCGACGTGACGATGACGATCGTTACTTTGATAAAAGTTCTCGCTGACGAAAACGGTTGTGTCACGTCGATCGAATTCGGCTTCCCGGTTTTGCTGATGAAGCACGATCATTGGGCCTTCAGCCGTGATCGTAAGCTTTCCATCCGCGATGTCGACTTTCTCTTTCACGTCGCTCAACGGCAGATCCAGTACGGCCAGTGCAAACATCATTTCGGTGAAGTTGCGGTTGGCTTCCGCAAACCACTGTGATGCAAACGAGCCTCCTTCGTGGTTGGCGTAGTCTTTCCAAAATTGATTGACGGTGACGAGGTTCGCATTTTGAGCGGTCGGCAATAGCTCGTAGTAGTTGTTCTCAATCCATTCACGCGTCGGTTCCACGCGTCGATAGAGCTGCTGCAATGCGAATTCCTCCTCAAAATTCAACTCTTCCAGCGATTCTGTGGCAGGTACTTCGACGATATAGCTTTGGTCTCTTCCGTCGATGTTTCGCGTTCTTGATTCGCGTCGCATTCGAGGTTTCGCGAGGGCTTTCTTCCTGTTGAGCTTTTCCGCCTGCTTAACCTCTAGGCTAAATGCATTTTGGCCCATGCCCATACCACCACCCATACCCATGCCCATACCACCTCCAGGCGCTGGCGATGAAGGTGCAGCGAAACTTAGGTCAAATTTTGCCGCGTCGGTCAACCCGTCCATTTCGGCATCCATCGCACTGATCTGTGCTCCGGCAGAATATCTCGAAGCTTTTGAAAGATACTTCAACGCATCCATCTTCTCATTCTCGTCCATCGAGCGCGACATCAACGAGAAGCGATACAATTCGTCGTATCGACTTCGCGGCGTTGGAGCCAAGTCATAAAGTTCGTTGACGTGTCTGGCCAAGTCGGTTCGACGTTCGTCGTAGCGTTGCGAAAGGAGAATTTTTTCGACAACGTTCAGCCGAGCAAAACGCCACGGCTCGAGCCATGCTGTCAGATCTTCCTCCAACAGCCACTGGTCTAAAAATGTACGTTCTCGTTTGTTGAGAATGTGTTTACGAACAACCTCGGTGAAGAACTCCTGATCCTTTTGGAAGATGAAGAAATTCAACTCATGACAGGCGAACTCAGAATAGAGACTGCGTTTTTCTTCCGGAGTCTTGTCCAGCCAGTTCAATACAAAACTGAACTTGCGCATCTTGTCCGCGTCGCTGCCGAGGCCCTGAAACAGTCCATAAACGTCGGAAAGTTCGTCGTACTGCTGAAACTGTGCTGAAAGTATGTCTTCAATGACCAGCGAATCGCCTTTGCCGAGAACATCGATTTGCCTCGCCTGTCGAAAATGTTTCTCAGGATCGAGAGCGTTGGCCAATCGTTGGTCGACTGTCTTGAAGGTTTGAGGCTTTCGCAGAATCTGCGTTTGAGCCACTGAAAACAAATCGACAACGACAATGCGAACCGCTTGAGCGTTCCCAATTTGTTCACTGGTCAGTTCAATCTGACCGTTCTTGTTTGGTTTGATGTTCAGAATCGCGTCTTGGCCTCCGCCAAGGAAATCGAGATTCGAGAAACTGTTGTGCAGCGAACCAGATTCACCTTTTCGGCGCCCACGAGAGGCGGCTTCTGGAGGTGCAATGCCCGCCGCACCTGCCGCTTCTCCGCCTGCGGCAACTTGAACAGAGTTTTCCGTGTCTTGAACTGCCCATGGATTCATCAACAAGGAAGGACGCTCGAGCATGTTGCCCGGGAATCGCGGCGCGTAACGACGGCTGAGAATATATTGATACTCTTCGCCAATCTTTCGCCCAGCCATGTAAGCAGATTTTCGAATCGCAGGAGTAAGCTGCCAAGGTTCGAGGCCGCGAATGGAGCTCAGGTCTTCGAACGGATCGAAGGCGTTCAAGTAACGAACCGGAAAGACGTGGACACGAGTTGTTTCACTTGCGTCTGCGATTTGAATCGTGAGAGTACCTTTATTGATCGCACTTTCACTGGCGAACGGTTGGGTTGGGTTGTGTTGCTGCAGCACGCGATGCTTTCCGACCAGCGTATTGCCCGCGGCATTTCCGTTGGTGACTCGGATGTTGATCTGTCGGCTGTTCGATTCCAGCAGTCGACTGCGAATGGTCAGGCGATAGTCGCCGGGCTCAAGTTTCGAAATCTCCAAGCGATGGTCTTTGAAAGCCATCTTGTTGAAGCAATCGCGAACGTTACGGTTCCCTCGTGTTTCCAGCAATGTCACAACGGACGGGTCGAGTTTCAAGTTCCCGTCTGGCAGCGGCAACGTTAGCGATTCGCCGGCTAGTACGTGGTAATTGGACGACAGATGCATTCGTTTCGGGTTTGGATTCCATCGTCGTTTCGTGCCTCGCGCGGCAGTCGCTTCCATCCAGGCGATGTTGCTTAAGTCACCGAGTTGAATCTGTCCTTTATCGTTTGATTGAAGATCAACGTT
>CALLUY010000210.1 GCA_938010615.1 uncultured Pirellulaceae bacterium
ACAATCAAGCATCCCTATCCCCATCAACGATTTCACGATCGACTCAAGGCAGGAGCCGTATGAGGTAATCCCTCACGTACGGATCTGTGCGGGGGGCCGCCGGTAACGGCGGTTCCTACCGCGATTGTGATTCGTGGGCAACCTACGAGGCGTCCGAGCCGCTATCAAACTTCCATCCCCGCCCCGAACAACGAAGCGTTTGCGAAGATGTTGTCGATCACGCCAAACGGTGCGTTGGGAGATCGTCGCTGAACGCGTCCTCGATCATCCGCGTCGCCGCCGCGCTGGACGGTGAAGTCCATTCGCTCAAGGACGCCATCGCGATCCGCGTCGAGCAAGTGGATTCCGACGCCTTTCGTGTTTCTGGAAAACGCCTGGATGCGTTCGTTCGGATCAATGACGCGACTTCCTGCGTTCTGAGGCAAGCCTATGGAACTGAAAATCCGAACTTGCCCGCTAAAGAAATCTGCTGATGAACCCGAGTTGACGGCGCCCAAGAAAATGTCAGCCTTTCCATCGAGGTCGTAATCGCCAGCCGCAACATTGAAGCCGCCTTTGTAATTATTGACGTAGCCCAAGAAACGGGACAACTGTCGACGATTCGCGCCGTCGGGAACACCAACCAGAGAGTGGACTGCGACTTGAGGAATCCAACCTGGTCCCGGCGTGGAAACAATGTCGTCGTAACCATCGGCGTCAACGTCGCCCGTCGCAACGCGTACTCCTGCTCGATTGGCAGACGGGAAGACGTTGAACCCATGCACCTGATTGAACTCCATTGGAGAAGTTTGCTCAAAGGTCCTTACGTAGTGTGAGTTGGTCAAAGTCGAAGCAATGATCTCGTACCCGGAGTCGCCACGTACGTTTCCGATCGCGATGTCAGCTCCGCCTCGAAAGTTTTTGGACGGGTCGGGATTGTCGCCTGGAAACGCATGGAAATGTCCGATCCGGTTTCCATTTCGACCATCGTAGATCTGCACCAATGCGTAACGGCCTGCTCCCGGAGAAACCACAACGTCGGGCACGCTGTCGCCATTGAAGTCAGCGGTCTCGACCTGAACTCCACCCAGGAATCGCGCTGGATAGGGACGTATGTCGTAAAGATGTTCTTGTGTCGTGGCATTAAAGACACGAACAAGAGACGGCACACCAGATTGAGATCCGACGGCAAGGATTTGGGACTGAGCAATGTGCTCAACGCTGTCAAAAAGTACGATCTTGCTGTCGCCTGGCTGTTTGCCAAAGTACCACGTTCCCGATCCCTGGCCCGCTCTGACGATATGTTGCTGGAATCGCGCCGGTTCACCAATCAGTTCGAGTGAATCACCGTCGCCTGCTCCGGGATCCGTGCCCTCCACGTAGAAAACGGTTTGCTCTGACGGTTCGACTCGAAACACGTCGTTCTGCCGCGTGCCTCGGATGCGAACAACGGCCATGTCCTCGTGTTCAATTCCTGCTCCGTTTCGACTGATCCGTGCTCCAACCTGAGCCCACGAGCGAATCGAATTTTCTTTCAGCTCGTAGACAAACTTGCGATCGTCGTCGACGCCCTCGTCGTTCAGGTAGAGATAGTTGTCTCCCTCTCCGCCAATCAGTCGAGTCACCGTGTTGCCCCAGAGAACAACATCCAGATTGCCGCTGCTTTCGTTAAGGCTTGACCCGACCACGAAGGTGTCGTTGCCTCCGTTGCCAAAGACTTTGATGCGGCTAAACCTTGTGGACTTTACACCGACGATCGTGAATCGATCATCACCTGTGTCGCTTAACAAAATTGTTGGTTGGGTGGCGTAAGTTGGAAAGATTAATTTTCCTTCAGCGAGTCCTGAGAATTCGTCTCCGTCAGCGCGAACCTGTTTGGCCTCGCCTGCCACATTGCCAACCACCGCGCGGCCGAAAGCGGTGACTTCATGAAGAATCGTGTCGGTCGTTCCTTCAGCAAGATCAAGGCTCGAAGAAATCTGAATGTCGTCGGCGGTGAGCGACAGGTCTCGGACGGTGGACAGGAGGTAGATTTCGTGGCTCCATATTGCGGTCAGGGGTCCACTGTAGACGAGTTTCTTGTTCAATTCGGTGTCTCTGATTGAAACAGAGTCTCCATCGATCGTCGTCACGACATTGTCATCCCCAATTGGAACTCTCGGTGGAGTACAGCCATTCTTGTCGCTCGCCACACAGTTCGAAGTACCTTGGACAATCGAAAGCTCGTAGTCTTCGGAAGCGATGACTTGTTCGAATCCAGTTTGAAGCATTCGCTCGCCGATGTATCGATCCACAAACCCGAACGTAAACCCGTCTTCATCGACGTCCCAAATAGGCAGGACCGGGGCTTCCTCCAACGCACTGAAGTCAAGCGTGTCGAATCCAGCTCCAGCATTGATGATTCCGGGTGGATTAGAGCTAGAGGTGATGAGTAGTTCAGAGTTGCTGTACACGAACCGGTCGTCGCCATCGCCTCCGTCGAGTTTCGAGAGCAGTCGCATTACATAGGGGAGTGTAAATGTGTCGTTGCCGCCTCCAAGGTCAAAAACGTGGGTGGACTGTCCAATAATTTCAACCGTGTCGTCGAAATCTTCCGTCTGGATTTCCATGCCCCGGACGAAATTGTACTGCGCGTTGGTGATGATCCGAATGTTGGCATCTAGTGTGATTTCTTCATTCGTTGCCGTTATGTCCCAAGCTCTACCTTTCAGTAACAAGCCGTTTCCGGCATGTTCGGTGTTGCGAAGTATCAGCCCGTTTGAAATATCGACGTTGTTCCATTGTTCGCCGTTGAGCGAAAAGTTGACCAGGTTGTCGCCAACTTCTTCCAGCTCGTAGTTGCTTTGTCCAAACGTTCCTGTGAAGTACTCGATGCCGTCAGCATTTTTGCCAAGCAAAGTTTGCAATTCATCAAAAGAGTTTGAAGTTCCCGGAGCCACGCCGGATTCAAAGGTGCGGGGCAAATCGAATCGTACAAACTCGTAGTTTGCTATGTGTAGAATCCTTTCCGCGGTAGGATCTCCATTCGCATCGGTTCCGATTGTCGACATGACATTGCGAAGAGAACCCGGATCGGAATATTCAGTCGTTTGAATTCCGAAAGAGATTCCTACTTGTCGCGCAATGGCTGCCGCGAGCGGGTTTTCACTTCCACGGGACACCAAGTTGGCAAATTCGGAAAAAACGAATCCCATGTTGTCGTCGGTGTTTCCTGCATCTGGAACTGCCGCTCCGAAGTCACCCGTCACCCCTTCAGGGACGCTGCCGCCGACATAGATGTAGGCGTCATTGGTGGCTGTTGAGTCAAGCGTTGTTGCAACCTCCTCGATGGTGTTGGCCGAAACAATCTGTACCGCGACATCAAAAGGCTCAAACAAGTAGTTGACGCGATCAACGACGCCATCTTTTAACGCTTGAAACAATTCTTCATCGTTGTGTCCGACGTCCGCGAAATAATCTTCGGACAGCGATGTCAGCGATGTCGAGTCCCCAAAAATCTCCGGCCCGCCAACTGACAGGCTTTCCGTGTCGCTGATTGTGAATCCGCCGTTGGCCGCAAAGCCATCGCCAAAGTCAACGTAAACCGTTGCAGCGAGCATGTTGCGTGGTTCGAGCTTGGCAAAGTCAAATCGCTTTCCGATGATTCGGTTTCTTTTCATGATTTGCAATCGGTTGGGAAGTTGGAATGTTGCTTCAATTGTATCTGTTGACCAATATTCAAAACAGCCTTTCGTGCTCAAGAATGCAATGGCCACACTGGCAGATTTGGCAGTGTCTGTCGATTCAGGATTCATTGAACCGAACCCAATCTCAATCGCCTCATTCAAAGTTTTTAAGCCACAGATGAACACAGATTTTCACAGATGTCGATTGCGGTGTTTGGATGCCGGTGGAACTTGAGTTCTTTCGTGCGTTTCGTGGCCGATGTTCTCGTGTCGGCTCGGCGGCAGCCTCGCCCTCCCGGAAAGAGACGTATGACGATACATTGGTTGTAGCGATACCATTTTCAAGGAACGCAACATGCGAATTCTCTCTCTTCTTCTACTGCTCGTTATGACATCATCCGCTCACGCCGACGAAACTTGGCAACTTCCTCCTCAGGAAGTTGTCGACATCATTGACGCCAAGCCAGAACCGGTGGTTGGGTTTAGCCCGGATTCGAAATGGATGTTGTTTCTGGATCTTGATGCGATGCCGGACATCAGTGACATTGCCCGGCGTCGTCTTCGGTTGGCAGGGCTGAGGATTGATCCGCAAGCAAACGCAAAATTTCAAACTTCTTGGTATCGTGGAATCAGCATTCGAAAGACAGACGGTGACTCGGAGAATCGAGGCACCGCAATCGAGCTGCCGGCTGATGCAAAGATTTCATCGACTCGATGGTGTCACGATTCGAAAAAGTTTCTGTTCACGCAAGTCACCGACAGCGGGACATCGCTTCACGTTTGCTTTTTGGAGACGGGAGAAACTCGAAAGCTACACGACAACATTTGCACCGTCATGCAAGCTCCGCAATGGATGCCCGATGGAGAACACGTCGCGTTGCTGACCGTTCCCGAATCTCGGGGTGAAGAACCGGCTCAGCCGACCGCTCCTGCCGGGCCGTCGATTCAGGAGTCCTCCGGAAATACGTCTCCGACACGAACCTATCAGGATCTGTTGAAGACGCCCTACGACGAATCGCTGTTTGAGCACTACATCACGTCGGAAGCGATGATTATTGATCTGGATGGAAAGGTCGTCCGTCGATTTCCAAAGCCCGATGCATTCATTGGCCTGAACCCGTCGCCAGACGGCAAGCTGTTGATGGTGCAGCGATTGAACAAACCGTTTTCGTACTTGTTGACTTACCGTTCTTTCCCGCGACAAATTTCGGTCACGGACTTGGATGGAAATGAAGTTTACCGAGTCGCCGACATTCCGATGGAGGAAAATATTCCGATCG
>CALLUY010000211.1 GCA_938010615.1 uncultured Pirellulaceae bacterium
GTTCAGCAGCAACGTCGCCTTCGGCTGACCATTAAACACAATACCGTTCAATGAAGCCAAAGTCTCGGTGGCATAGGCCTCTGGCCTGTGTTCTGCATGTCCACAAGCCAGAGGCTTATGCCACCTCCCCAACTGCGAACAACACTACTGCGGGAGCTTCGCGTTGTGATAGATCTCCTGCACGTCCTCGCAGTCGTTGAGCATGTTGATGAGCTTCTCGAACACTGGGACGTCGTCGGCACTGATTTCGGTGTAGGCCTGAGGCACGAATGTGATTTCATCCACCTCCAAGGTGACATCCGGAAACGCTTCGCCAAACGCCTGCTTGGCTTTGTAAAACTCGTTTACCGGCGTGAAGATCGTTATCTGGCCCTCATTCGAGTTCACGTCGTCAATGTCAACTTCGGCTGTCAGCATCGCCTCGAGAACCTCATCTTCGTTCTCGCCCTTGAACGAAAATACAGCCAAGTGATCGTACATGTGGGCAACCGTACCCGGGTTACCAAGCTTCGAATTCGTTTTCGTAAAGCAGTTTCGAACATCGGTAATCGTCCGATTGTTGTTATCCGTCAGACAGTCAACGATCAGAGTACAGCTTCCTGGGCCAAAGCCTTCGTAGCGAGCCGATGAATAGTCCTCGCCGCCGGCGCCTTTGGCTTTCTCGATCGCCTTTTCGATGACATGTGCCGGCACCTGATCTTTCTTTGCTTTGTCGATCAGAAGCCGTAGGGCTGGGTTGCCTTCCGGGTCGGGGACTCCATTTTTGGCAACAACGTAGAGCTGCTTTCCGTACTTGGAGTAGATCTTTGTCTTCTGCCCCGCAGTCTTCGCCATTGAATGTTTGCGGTTTTCAAAACTTCTGCCCATTTGTGCTTCTCCAAGCCCTCGTTCTTCCGATTGAGGTTCCTCTAATCTAGTATGCGTCTCGCTATTGTATCGGCCATGCCCTGAATGACAAACAGAGCCTAGAATATCGAGCCGGATCGTCATTCGAGGTCGATCGATCCAGCAGACATCAACTTTCACCGAGACAATCAGTGCCAAAACATCTAAACCGACAATTGGGAAGCATCGCCGCTATCTGGGGAGTTGCCGGAGCATGCGCGATTCTGGGATTCGCGATCATGCGAATGCTTGGACACGTTCGCGAAGGATTTCAACAACCGCTGGAATTGGTCCACTACGCGGTGATGATTCCTTGGTTATTTTTCATGCTGTACAGCGAAGGCTACAAAGGATTTCAAAAAGGGTACTCGCCGCGAGTCGCTGCCAGAGCTAACTATCTGAGAGAGCATTCGACTCCGATTCGCGCGATCTTTGCCCCCATTTTTTGTATGGGATTTTTTCACTCGACGAAAAAGCGCAAGATTGTCATCTGGATTTTGCTGACAGGAATCACCTTGCTGGTCGTCTTGTTCCAGTACATTCCGCAACCGTGGCGTGGCGTGCTGGATCTGGGCGTTGTGCTGGGACTGTCTTGGGGAGTCATCGCAACGCTGGTCTTCTTTTTCAAGTACTGGTTTGGCGACGGGTCAGATGCTGATCCGGAAATGCCAGAAGGTTAGTACAAGCCCCAAGCGCGACAAAACGTGGGACGGTGGTCTCCACCGTTTGCTGCATGTCCACGGCGGAGACCGCCGAGCTACGTTGGCGAGTGTTCAAAAATTCATAGCCTCCTCGCGCTTATATCTTTCGAACTACTTCTCTTTCGCCGCATTGCGCCGCGCCTCAATGAAGCCACTGCCGTAATCGTTGGACGGATCGCGATACATCGCGTGGATGTGGTTCATTGGAACTCCACCTAGCCGTTGGGGTGAATACTCCATGACGATCGATGGACCTTGAATCCGAAAGGAAGCGTCAGCGCCCGCATCCGTCGGTCCTCTCCACGAAAACCACATGTTCGGAAAATCGGCGACGATCTTTTCCATTTCAATTTTCGCATGAGTCGGATTCAGGACGCCGATTCGATAGCCAATCAGCTCCTTCAACAGCCCGTGTTGCTTTTCAGTTAGCTCGCTGACTGCGATGCCTTCGGCGACAGCCTCAATCTTTTTTGCTCCGGGGCCGAACTTGATATCGCCGTAACGGTCTCCGACAACCGCTTTTTTCTTTTGCTCGTCAGAGAACGACGCGATGAAAGCGTAAGCAGCGTCTTCCTCTTCGGCAACTTGTCGAACTTGTTTTCCTTCCCATTCGAAATCGATCGGTTGGCCGCCAGTCAACGAAGGAGACATCGTCATCTGATCGCCGACAACCGTGACATTGATCGCCAAGTGATGGCCACCAAACTGAAACATCCAACCGCTGGTCGTCGAAGGTTCACCGAGAAATGAAATGAAGTACTCATCGCTACCAAAGCTGGTCTGCCGACGCGAGTTTTGCTTCAGATATTCATCACCGTTCATGTTGTCGACGACTTGCTGAACTCCGTTTTCACTAAGCGCCGCTTTCAGCAATGCCATCACGGCTTCTTTCTGATTGTCTTTCAAGTCACCCCAACGAAGGCCGCCACGAGGGACATTGCCGACGGGAAGATTCGACCAGTTCTCACGCTGTTTGTCATCGGTGAAGGAATACATCACCTGTTCGTACTGCTTTTGATCAACCGATTCCAAAAACGCGTTGGCTGCGTCGACGGTTTTCTTGACAACGCCGGCAGCAGTCGGAGCGGCTTTTTCCGCTGCCGTTTGTGCTTGAACAGAACAAACGAGAGACACGATGAGCAATACGGCAATACTCGCAGAACATTTTTTTGACATGTGTGATCCGACTCGGTTGAAATTTGAACGCTCGTTATTCTATCGTCGAAGTCGCCGACGTGAGACGCTTCGGCAACAATCCGTGTAGTATAAAGGGTCTTGAAAGGACATTTTATGAAACCGCAATTGTTGCTCTTTGTTTCTATTCTCTTTTTCGTCGTCGCTGAAACAGCGGCAACGCAGGAAACGCCGACAAGTCGTCCGTTGACTCAGCGTCTGCTGGCCGAGCCGATCGACGAATTGGTTCGGGATGCCAAGAAATTTGGCGATCCATCACGCGGAGCGATCGCTTTCTATCGACCGACGATGAACTGCGCTAAATGCCACGAATCCGCAAGCCGAAACCTCGCACCGAGCTTGACGGAAAAACGCGAAGCAACAACGCGGCACATGATCGAATCTGTGCTGAAGCCATCGTCCGTGATCCACGACGGATTCCAAACGGTCCGAGTCGCACTCAACGATGGCAGATTGATCACCGGAGTTCTGGTTGATGAATCGGATACGGTTCTGGTTGTTGATTCGATTGAGCAATCAGACAAACTGACAATCGCCAAAGACAATATCGAAGAATGGGCGAAATCGAAAACGTCTTCGATGCCAGTCGACTTGGCCAACCAGCTCGCAGATCGACAACAATTCCTGGACTTGATCAGCTACGTTTCTGCAATCGTTGGCAATCCAGAACTTCAGACGAAACTCAAGCCAGCCACTGCAGCGGTTGCTCCGTTGCCGGAATATGAATCTCGAGTCGATCATGCGGCGCTCATTCGCAGCCTCAATGCGGAGTCACTCGAACGAGGAAGTGAAGTCTATCGACTGCGCTGCGCGAGCTGTCACGGCACAGTCGCTGAGGAAGGTTCGATGCCGACGTCGCTCCGTTTTGGCGATCGTGTCAAAGGCAAATTCAAACACGGCAGCGATCCGTTGACGATGTACCAAACGCTGACTCATGGTTACGGCATGATGAATCCGCAACGGTGGATGGTGCCACAGCAAAAGCACGAAGTCATCCACTACATTCGCGAACACTTTCTCAAAGCGCACAACAGCGAGCAGCTTTTCGACATCACCGACGACTATTTGGCCTCACTACCTAAAGGCGACACACGCGGCCCGAAGCCGGTCGTGTCGCGACCGTGGACACTGATGGACTACGGCCACAGCATGATGAACACGATCGAAGTTTCCAACGACGGATCGAATATCGCTCAGAAAGGAATCGTCATCCGATTGGACTCAGGGCAGGGCGGTGTCGAATCGGGAAGTCATTGGATGATGTACGAGCACGACACACTACGAGTCGCCGGCGCGTGGAGCGGTTCCTTCATTGACTGGGAAGGGATTCACTTTAATGGGACTCACGGTCGCCACCCGAGCGTCAGTGGCGACATTCATTTTTCCAATCCAACGGGTCCGGGATTTGCGCGTCCCGGAGCAGATGATGATTCACGTTTCGAAGACGATCGAGTCGTCGGTCGCGACGGAAAGCACTACGGACCGCTTCCAAAAAATTGGGCTCAGTATCTTGGAATGTATCGTTTCGGCAATCGAAGCATCATCAAGTATCGCATTGGGGAAACGGAAATTCTTGAATCGCCCAGCCTATCATTTGTCAAAACGCGACCCGTCTACACTCGGCATTTGAATATTGGCAAACGAACGGACGATCTTGAAATTCAAATCGCAAACGTCACGGGGCAGATTCAGCTCGTCGGCGGAAAACGCAAAATCAGTCTCGCTTACGTCGTCGAATCAACGAACCAAAAAAGCGGACTTGCGGCATACTGTTCCCTGAACAACGCGACGTGGTCACATGACAACGAAGGAAACTTGCGACTGAAGATAAAAGCTGGCGACGCGACCAATCTGGTCATCTCGCACATGAAAGTTACCATGCAGAAAGACATCGTTGAGGCTGGATCGCAACTGGTGCATGCCGCGGCTGCCCAAAATCTTGAACCGCTGGCACGGGGAGGTCCGGCCAACTATCCGGAACGACTTACAACCAACATCATTCGAGGCGACCAGAGCGGCCCTTTCGCAGTCGACGTCTTCGAGCGGCCAGTCAATAACCCGTGGAATGCTCAGCTGCGACTGACAGGAATCGACTTTCTCCCTGACGATTCAACGGCGATCGTTTCCGCTTGGGATGGATCCGTCTGGCGAGTCACCGGCTTCCTTGATGACGAAAGTAAAACACTCACGTGGCAGCGGATTGCCGCAGGACTATTCCAACCTCTAGGCGTGAAATGCGTCGGCGAAAAGATTTACATCATTTGCCGCGACCAGCTTGTCCAACTCCACGACCTCAACGGAGATCACGAAGCTGACTGGTACGAGAACTTCAACAGCGACCATCAAGTCACAGAACACTTCCACGAATTCGCGATGGGTTTGCAAACGGACGACGAAGGAAATTTCTACTACGCCAAGTCCGCTCGACACGCGAAGAAAGCCATCGTTCCGCATCATGGAACGTTACTAAAAGTCAGCGCTGACGGCAAGCAAACTGAAATCATCGCCAACGGCTTCCGTGCCGCCAACGGTGTCTGCATCAATGGCGATGGCTCGTTCGTCGTCACCGATCAGGAAGGGCACTGGAATCCGAAGAACCGAATCAACTGGGTTCGGCCCGGCCAGTTTTACGGCAACATGTTTGGCTACCACGATGTGGAAGATGACTCCGATTCGGCAATGCAGAATCCACTGTGTTGGATTACAAACGAGTTCGATCGGTCACCAGGCGAACTGCTTTGGGTCACCAGCGACAAATGGGGACCGTTGAAAGGATCACTTTTGAACTTCTCCTACGGCTACGGAAAAGTTTATATCGTGCCACATGAGACCGTCGACGGAAATATTCAGGGCGGCATGTGTGAGTTCCCAATAGAGCAGTTTCCAACGGGAGTCATGAGAGGAAGATTTCACGCGACCGACGGACAACTTTACTGCTGCGGCATGTTTGCGTGGGCAGGTAGCCAGCAAAAACCGGGAGGACTTTATCGAATTCGCTACACAGAGAAACCAGTCCACTTGCCAATTGGCCTCAATGCAACCAAAAGTGGAATGTCGATAACTTTCAGCGCTAAAGTCGATCTGACTTCAGCTTCCGATCCAAACAACTACTCGATCAAAACATGGGATCTTAAGCGAACCGAAAACTATGGCTCAGAGCACTACAACCCAAAAACAATCAGCGTGACCGCATCCGAACTCCTGACTGACGGGAAAACAGTTTCACTCACAATTCCAGAAATCCAACCCACGTGGGGAATGGAAATCAAGTACAGAATCAAAACCGATTCTGATAATTGGACCGATGGTAAAATCCACAATTCAATCTTCCAATTGGGCAACCAATAAGCTCTTCCGGTAAAAAATGAGTTGTGTTTTGTTACAATATCACTCGTCAATCCAACTCTGAACTTCGCCTCAAATGACTGACACGCGCAAGAAATTTAGTTGCCCCGAGTGCATGGGAATCGCCAAAGTTCCAATCAAGCACCTTGGCAAACGTATTAAGTGCCCCAATTGTGATTTCGTTTTTCGAGCTGGCCCAAAGCAACAGCCGAAATCGGAAATTCTCGCCGAACTGGCGGAAGAAGACACTGGAGTGCCGGCGGCCATTCCTGCTGATGTTTTTGCCAACCCAGCAGCGCCTGCCAGCCAACCGCTCCACGCGCCTCAGTATGTGCCAACTTCGCTACCACCGACTCGACCAGCAGCGACTGCCTACAAATCACATTTGACGAAGACTCCGAAATGTCGCAAGAAAGAGATGACAGATTCTGATCAGAACCTGCAATCGACAGGGTTCTTTTTGATCTTTATTCCGCTGATCGCGACCGTGCTTCCGTTGTTCGGAGTGCAATTGCGGCGGCTTGCGAAGGCCGGAGAGTTTGCGCCGCTGGCAGCGATGCTGGCAGGCTTCGTCGGCGTTGGTTTCATTTGCTATGCGAGACGCAACCAAGGCGACGCGACAATGTTTGGTGCCGCCGCGTCAGTACTTGTACTGCTCTCAGGGATTGGAGGTTTCTTCATCGTATCTGGCTTATCCGATTCGGGTAATAACGGAACTAAATTTACAAAATCGCGAGCAGAGATACGGGCTGACCGTGAAAGGCATAGAGAACGACTTAAACAGAATGAAATTGAGCTGGCGGAAAGAAAAGAAATGCTGCGGAAGCAAGCAAAGGAAAGCAGGCAGCGTTCCGCAGCCGCGCGAGAGGAGAACGCCAAGCGAGTGAAACGCCTTCGACGTGAATTCAACCAGCTTCCCCAAGACCAACAACAGCGCATGCAGGAAGAAGCTAACCGATTGATGCGGCAAGCCGAAGAGTCGCGTCGCAGGGCGAACACGCGTGCTCCCAATTTCCCCAATTAGGATTTTGGCCCACCGCACTGGGAAGGAAACTCAGTCTTCGACACCCCAGTCTTGCAGGCGCCGACGATGCCAACTTCCGTGCTATTGCCTCCAGTCTCTGGAGTTCCAGCAAGCTCCAACATGCGGCAAGCCTGGAATCTGCCGTGCAGCATTTACGTTCGAAAATCGTGCCTCTCGATTCTCGCGACCCTTAGCGCTGACACGGTACCAGTCGGTTTTGCTATAGTGTTCCCGAAGAGAATTTCTTAGTCGATTCTTGCTTGGGAAGAAAATGAATCTGGATTTGAGTCAACGAACAGCAATCGTGTGCGGTGCCAGCCAAGGTATCGGGCTCGCCGCGGCGATTGAAATTGCAAACTTGGGCGCCAACGTCGTATTGGTCGCAAGGAATCAGGAACGACTTGAGTCAGCACTGAAGCAGCTACCAAAATCAGAATCTCAACAGCACTCGTTGTTGGTGGCTGATTTCTCACAGCCGGATCAGTTGAAGTCCGTGATCACTTCTTGGACAGAACAAGAAAACGTTGCTGACATTTTGATCAACAATACCGGAGGACCTCCCGGCGGACTAGCGATCGATGCTGGGACGGAAGAGTTTCTTTCCGCCTTCACGAACCATTTGGTCTGCAACCAGATTTTGGTCCAAGCACTCTCGCCCGGCATGAAGGAAAAAAGGTTTGGGCGAATCATCAATGTGATTTCTACATCCGTCAAACAACCGCTTAATGGGCTCGGCGTTTCCAACACAATCCGCGGCGCCGTCGCGAATTGGGCCAAGACGCTTGCCAACGAGTTGGGGCAGTTCGGAATCACAGTCAACAACGTTCTCCCAGGAGCCACCAACACGACGCGATTAGAATCGATCCTCGAATCGAAAGCTCAGAAGACGGGCAGAACTTACGACGACGTCGCCGACGAAATGCGAGCCTCGATTCCGGCCGGCCGTTTCGCGGACGCGTCAGAACTCGGTTCAGCGATCGCATTTCTTGCTTCGCCGGCTGCAAGTTACATCAATGGAACCAACTTGCCGGTAGATGGCGGACGGACGAAGTGCCTTTAGTGGACTGCATGAACAAGATCCAAAATTACATCAATGGATCGATGGTCGCACCGAAAAGCGGCCAATGGCTGGACAACTTCGAACCGGCGACGGGAAAAGTCTACTCGCAGGTTGCTGACTCGAATGAGAGCGACGTTGACGCTGCGGTCACTGCCGCCCGCAACGCGTTTCCTGCTTGGTCAAAAACGCATGCGACCGATCGAGCTGCGATGCTCCATCGAATCGCCGATGCCATCGAAGCAAACCTGGACTCACTGGCTGCAGCAGAATCGAAGGATAACGGCAAACCTCTGTGGCTTGCGCGATCCGTTGACATTCCACGCTGCGTCAGCAACTTCCGATTCTTCGCCAACTTGATCACCGGCGTCGAAAGTCAATCGCATAACTCGGACGGCATGATCAACTACACGCTGCGAAATCCGCTAGGGCCAGTTGCGTGCATTTCACCTTGGAACTTGCCACTGTATTTATTCACATGGAAAATTGCTCCGGCACTTGCGGCAGGCAATACGGTGATCGCAAAACCATCTGAAGTCACCCCAATGACCGCATCAATGCTAGGCGAACTTTGTATCGAAGCCGGCTTGCCGCCGGGCGTGTTGAATATCGTGCAGGGAAGCGGATCACTTACAGGCAACGCCATCGTCAGCCACGATGACGTCCAAGCCATTTCGTTCACTGGCGGGACGAAGACCGGCAAACACATTGCCACAGTCACCGCACCGAAACTGAAAAAGCTCTCGTTGGAACTCGGCGGCAAAAACCCAAACATCATTTTCGCCGACTGTGACTACGAATTGATGATGGAAACGACGCTTCGTAGTTCGTTCGCCAATCAAGGACAGATCTGTTTGTGCGGGTCACGAATCTACGTGCAACGTTCTCTCTATGAAACTTTCCGCGATGATTTCGTGTCGCGAGTGAAACAACTTTCCGTTGGCGATCCGCTTGAACCAGCTTCGAAACAGGGCGCGATTGTCTCACAGCAGCATTTTGAAAAGATCCTTGGCTGTATCGAGCGTGCCAAAGAAGAAGGCGGCAACGTGCTCTGCGGTGGCAACGCTGTTTCGCTTGCTGGTCGCTGTGAAAATGGCTGGTTTATCGAGCCGACTGTGATTGAAGGGCTCGCAAATTCTTCGGAATCGAACCAGCAAGAAATCTTTGGTCCCGTTGTGTCTATTGCGCCTTTTGACGACGCGGACGACGCCATTGCAAAAGCCAACGAATCACAATACGGTCTGTCCGCAACAATTTGGACTTCCAACCTGAACGTTGCTCACCGAGTTGCTGCGGAAGTTGAATCCGGAATCGTTTGGATCAACTGTTGGCTTGCCAGAGATTTGCGAACTCCATTCGGCGGCATGAAAGAATCGGGGCTCGGTCGCGAAGGCGGAATGGAAGCCTTACGGTTCTGGACAGAACCAAAGAACGTCTGCATCAAGTTTTAAGTCAAGCGAAATCACATGAACGAAAAACTCAATTCATCATCAGCTCCCGAACCCGTCGGCCTCTATCCGCATGCACGGCGTGTTGGCAATCTTCTGTTCCTGTCGGGTGTTGGACCAAGGAAAAAAGGTACAAAAGTCATTCCCGGTGTTGAACTCGATGACGATGGAAATATCACCAGCTACGACATCGATGCACAATGCCGCAGCGTGTTCGACAACGTTCGCACCATCGTTGAAGACGCCGGATCAAGCTGGACTCAAATCGTCGACGTCACCGTCTTTTTGACCAACATGGACGACGACTTCAAAACCTACAATCGAATCTATGCCGAGTACTTCGCGGACAATCAGCCCTGCCGGACAACGGTCGAGGTCAACAAACTTCCAACACCGATCGCGATTGAATTGAAGTGCATTGCGACGATTGATTAACGAAAAAACTAGAACTTGACTTGATAGAAATTCTTGAAGCAAATAGCCAACTAAGACGAAGCTTCTTCAACGGGGTTAATCAACCAACGTCGCAGGAAAGGAATGTTTGGAACTGGAACAATCCCAAAACGTTTCCCCAGAAATCCATGGGTCGCGGCGCCGACTAATCCAACCGACGGAGCGATTACCAACAAGACCAGCATCGCCACGCAAGCCTCCCCTGGACCATGAATGGGTCCACTGATCAAGATGGGAACTCCTAACAGCAAACAAACGCTTGTCAGAACAGAAAACGGTCGGATCCAGCCACGGCCATAGAAGGATGCCGTTACACAAAAAATCCCCATGGCTGTCGTTGCCAACATCAAACTGATAAGTGCGAGCGGCGGAAACGCGATCATCGCGATCATGGCACAACAAACGACCGCAAATTTCACCAATGACCTGACACGAACTTGCCAGTACCGAACGCTTTTTACTGGTGGCCTCGCATGGGTAACGTTGATCGTCGGATTCATGACTTTTCCTTGCTCTTAATTTGCCGAATGAATTCACCAATCGGGTTCTTCGTTCAAAGGATGCAAAGCTTGGAAAGAAAAAATCCTGAATCAAGAAAATATCATTCTCAATGAGCCCAATCGGCGACGGATCTCGCAATACACTGTTTCGGATCGCGACCGATCACCGGAGTCGTCGTGGGCGGACCATCAATCAAGTGCCGGGCTTAGCAATTTCATCCTGATCAAATTTTTCCAGGACAAGCTCCAGCACCACCGCAAATATGGCCCCCGCAATCGTGGAAACAAGATAGACCCACAAATGTTCCAAGGTTCCGGATACGAGTGCCGGTGCCAGCGACCGCGCTGGATTCATTGAAGCACCGCAAACCGGTCCCGCGAACATCGCCTCGAGCCCAACAACTGCTCCGATCGCCGACCCGGCCATGATGCCAGTCTCTTTGCTGCCAGCGGAGACACGAAGGATCACGAACATCAACATCGCCGTCAAAATGAACTCCATAAGGAAGCTCTGCTGCCACGAACCGGACGGAAGCGTACTTCCAAGGTTCTCATGCTCAGCAAACATAACGCGTAAAACAACGCTCGCTAAAACGGCACCGATGACTTGGGCGATCACATACGGTGCGACATGTTTCGTTTCAAACTTCCCAGCGACCCAAAACGCAATCGTGACCGCCGGGTTAATGTGGGCGCCAGAAATTTCTCCGATTGCATAGATCATCGCCATCACGACCAACCCGAAGGTCAACGCAATGCCAACATGCGAAACGGAGCCGAACGTATCGTTGACGATGATCGCTCCCGTGCCAGCGAAAACGAGGCAGAAAGTTCCAAGTAGTTCTGCAAAATATTTCCTGAAGTCATTCATTACTGAGAGTTTACCTTGAAACAATATTTCCGCTCAGGAATTGATGGTCTTTGTTGAACAGATTAAGGAAAGTTAACACGACAACGCCGACAGTGCCCAATGCGGTTGCTGATGCGATCAAAAACATGATCACAATCTGATACTTCACGGCTTGAAGAGGATCCATCCCGGAAACAAGTTGTCCCGTCATCATCCCGGGAAGACTCACCAAACCCACAATCATCATTGCGTTGATGATCGGCGTCATTCCTGTGGTCATCGCGTCGCGAATCGGTTCGCGAGCTGCCTCCCAACGCGTTGCTCCGGCAGACAGCATGGATTCGACGTAGTTGCGACGTGTCACCAGTGCCTCAGTGAACGAATTCAAGCCCAATGTGATCCCGTTGAGGATGTTTCCCAGCACCATGCCCAGCAACGGAATTGCGTACTGAGGTTGGTACCACTTTTCAGTTCCTTCAAAAACGATAAACAATGCGAACGCCGTCACTAACCACGCACTTGCCCAAATCGAAACGATGCAGTTGAGCCAAATTCCTGAGTATCGCCGCTTGCCACGGGTTGCAGCGGTGATTCCAGCGATCAAAGTCATGACGCAACCAAGCAGAACGACAACGTGCCAGCGATCAAATCGAAACACCCATTCCAACACCAAACCGACCAGCAACAACTGAACCACGGTTCGCACGCTTGCAATTAGCAGCGTCTTTTCGAGTTTCAGACTCAGCGCGAACGAGATGCCGCCGTTGATCAGAATCAGCAACGCCGCACAAGCAACGTGCCAGAATGAAATTTCCAGATAGTTCACTTTCCGGCTCCTGTTGCTAGGTCGCCCATTCGAATTTGCGTTCGTGAGACCCGTTCCGCTTGTTCCAAATCATGCGTCACCCAAACGGTGGATCGGCTCGAATCTTCTGCACACCAATCGGCAACTAACTGTTCGGCTTGAGATGCAGTCTCGCCATCCATCGCCGAAGTTGGTTCGTCGAGCAACAGAACTTTTGGATTCAGTAGAACTGAACGGACCAGAGCCGCGATTTGGCGCTCGCCTCCGGAGAGGTCTCGCTGCGGTTTGGCAAGAAAGTCATCCTCACGGCCAAGCGTTTTCAGACTCGAAACGGCGAGTCCGCGATCGTATGATTTCGCGGCGTTAGCGGCAAAGGAAAATGGAACTTCAAGGAACGCTTCAACCGACCCATCGACTTCGGGAGCACGCTGCGGAACGTACATCACTTCGCTGCGAAATGAGGGGACTCGATTGCCGCAAACCTTCTCGCCCAGCCAGTTGACTTGTCCTTCATCGAACGGATGCAACAACGCAAGTGACTTCAACAGCAATGACTTGCCGCTGCCCGACGGGCCGACGAGTGTGATTCTATTCGCTGCGTCAACGGAAAACGAAACGTCACGGAAAATCCAGTTCCCGTCAAACGCGACGCCGAGTTGATGGGCTTGGAGTGACATGGGTAGTTGCCTGAAGCTTGGAAAAATCGTTTAACGGCAAGCCGAAGGCGACTGTGGCTGCATGCACAAAACACAGTCGCCTCCGGCTTGCCGTTAAACGCAATACCGTTCAATGAAGGTGATTCAGTAGGGTCGTTGCAGTTGGGGAGGTGGCATAAGCCTCTGGCTTGTGGACATGCAGAACACAGGCCAGAGGCCTATGCCACCGAGATTTTGGCTTCGTTGAACGGTATTGCCGTGAAAC
>CALLUY010000212.1 GCA_938010615.1 uncultured Pirellulaceae bacterium
ATGCGCCGCAACTGGTCGGGCTTTCAGCCCTAAGTGATCGTCCAACGCAATCCCGGCCCTGCGGGCCGGGCTAGGTAAATTGCTGGGCCGTTGGCCCGAAATGACCGGAACACTGCAACTTCAAAGCGCGCAAGCGAGGGAATACCGGGCACAAAGGAATTCCGGGAAATATTTCCTCGCTTGCGCTTCGGGCTTGTAATAGCACTCGATTTGACAAAGCCCACTTAAACCCAAATTTCTAGGAACTCAGCTTCACCGCTGGGAGTGATCTCCGTTGCGTTCAAACATGCCGGCAGAAGAACCGTTTCTGCGCGGCCGAGTGGTTTTTCAGCAGGATCGCCAGCGATGTTCAATGATCCGCTGATTAAAGTCACAATTCGAAAACGTCCATCGCCGCCGATGTTGATGACAGAGTCCGTGCGGTGGCGAACAATGGTGAACTTGTCACAGCTGACCAGAGTTTCTCCTTCGTCGCTCGCTTCAGGAGTTTCGGCTTGAACGGGGCCACGTGCAAAATCTGTCGCGGCGATGCCCTGTTCAATGTGAAGGTCGCGAGGATTGCCGTCAGAGTCAACGCGACCCCAATCGTCGATGCGAAAGGTCGTGTTGCTGGCTTGTTGAATTTCGGCGATCAACAAACCGGCACCAATCGCGTGCTGTGTTCCTGCTTTGATGAAAACGCAATCGCCAACTTTCGGTTCGAAGCTGTGCATCATCGATGGCGTCTCACCACTGGCGGCAGCGGCGCGGAAGTCCGCTTCGGTGACGCCTTCTTTTAGTCCAGCGTAAATCTTTGCACCCGGTTTAGCGTCCATCACGATCCAAGCTTCCGTCTTGCCGAGATCCGGTGGGGATAGTGTTGCTCCGAAGGCATCGTCCGGATGAACTTGAATGGACAAATCGCGGTTCGCGTCCAGAAACTTGAGCAACAGCGGAAATCGATTTCGAAGTTGCGGCGGAATGGATTCAGAGTTCAGCTGGCCAGCCAGTTTGTCGCCCAGAAGATCGTCACCGCTGTCAGCGATTAATTGTCGCAGGCTTTTTCCTTGCAAATCGCCAAACAGAACGACGCTCTGATCGTCGCCATGGTCGACGATCTCCCAGCTTTCTGCAGCCGTTTCGTCTCCGGTCGCTTTGAGTAGCTGGTCGCGTAATCCGAACCCACCCCAGATGTATCGTCGAAAAATTGGTGCAAAGCGAAGTGGGTACATGATTCTGCCAGGTAGAATGGAGTGATGGAGCGTGTGTGTTCATTGAGGCAATCGTAGGCATCTGCTACGATCCAGTCGAACACGACCAATTTAGTCACTTTAAATTTACTTGCTCGGCCCGCGAGCAAAAGTAGCCTGAATCCGAATGAGTTTCCGAGAGCCTGACGAAGATCTTTTTGAAGAGAGCCGGATGAGCTTTGGGCAGCATCTGGAAGAGCTCCGTTGGGTGTTGGTTAAAAGTCTGATTGCGTTGGCGATCGGCTGTTGCTTCGGATTTTACTTTGCCGAAGAAGTCGTCAAGCAACTCAACGTGCCGCTGAAACGAGCGATTGATAGCTATCATCTGGTCGATGCAAAAGATCAGATGATCGAGGATAAGGGTTACCTCTCTCCCGATTTGGCACCGTGGATGGATGACTCCGGCTACATCCCCCAAAAAGCTCTCGTCGATCCTGGCGAACTTTTGCGAGTGCTACAAACGATCAGCCCCGACATCGGATCGAAAGTCGAACTCAGGCCATACATGTTCTCGTCGGTCGATTTCGACCGAAGCAAACTCGCCGCGTTAGCTGATCGTTTGGCAAAACAAACTGCCGATGAAAACAGCGACACCGCAAGGCTATCGGCCGTTTGGAAGCGTGTGCCAAAGCCGCTTCAAACTCGAGTCCAGCAAGTTGCGACCAAAACGGAAGTCGCCGATGCTGATCTGCAGACACTGGTTGATGCGTTCAACGAAGTTTCCGGAAAGGATCTGAATTCTGATTCTGCCTTTGAAGAGCAGTTGACTGAACCTGCACGTGGTTTCGTGGCGAAGATGTTTTCGCGAGCCGAAGAAAAACCTCTGGCGAAGATGAAGTCGTACTTGAATGAAAATAGTGAGGACTCATCTGCCAACCGTCAGCTTAATCGCGCGTTGGTGCATGGCTTGTTTTCGAATGAGCTTCCGCCGCTCAAGCGTGCTCTGGAAGAATTGCCGATCTGGATGCCGCTGGATTTTGAACCACAGTCCCTAGCCACGACCGATGGATTCCTGATCTGGCTCAAGGCCGGGCTGATCACCGGTTTGCTGATTGCGCTACCGGCGATCATTTGGTTCCTGTGGACGTTCGTGGCAGCCGGACTTTATCCTCATGAGCAAAAATACGTTTACATATTTCTGCCGATCAGTTTGTTTCTGTTTTTCGCCGGCGTTTGTTTGGCATTTTTCTTTGTGTTCGCACCGGTGCTCGACTTCTTGTTTTCGTTCAACAAGAGCATGGGCATCGCGCCGCAAATGCGGATCAACGACTGGCTGAGCTTTGTGATGTTCCTGCCACTCGGATTCGGTATCGCGTTTCAGTTGCCGTTGGTGATGCTGTTCGTGAATCGAATTGGTCTAATCAGCATCGAAGCGTATATTGAGAAGTGGAGAATCGCGGTGATGGCGATCAGTGTACTTTCGATGCTGCTGACTCCCGCGGATCCAATCAGTATGGTGTTGATGGCCGGGCCGTTGACGGTGTTGTACTTCCTAGGGATCGGAATGTGTAAGTGGATGCCAGCGCCGACCAGCGACAATCCATTCGGCGAAGGTGAGGTGACGGCGTGAGTGAGATGGAACAGAACTTTCCGGTTGGCCATCCGTTGTCCGGGTTCGAAGAAGCAATCGATCAGTTGCGAGAGTGCGGTCGGCTTTTCCATTCGCGAGGCTGGTCGGTTGGCACCAGTAGCAACTACAGCGCCGTGATTCCTGGCGAACCGGTTGAACTGATCGTCACGGCCAGCGGCAAGGATAAAGGACGGCTTGAGCGGGGTGACTTCGTGCGTCTTGCACACGACGGCCAGCCAACGCAGTCGGATCAGCCAAAGTCATCTGCGGAAACGATGTTGCACGTGGTGCTTGCGGCGGAGCCGGTGAACGCTGGCTCGATTCTGCACACGCATAGCGTTTGGGGCACGCTGCTTTCGGATCGCTTTTTCGAGCAAGGTGGCTTCGCGATCAGTGGCTACGAAATGTTGAAAGGGCTCGAGGGCATACCAACTCACGAGACCACACATTGGGTGCCAATCTTCGACAACACGCAAGATATCCCTGCTTTGGCCAAGGAGGTTCAAGCGATGATCGAATCAGATCCAGAGAAAATCTCACACGGATTTTTGATTCGAAATCATGGCTTGTACACTTGGGGCAAGGACGTGTTTTCCGCGCGGCGTCACATCGAAGTCTATGAGTTTCTGTTTGAATGTGAAGCTCGGAAGTTGGGTTTGTAAGAAGTTCTGATGGATGTGCGAGATTTCGCATTCTACTCGCTAAAACACGTGAAAATCAAAGAATGCGAAGCGTTCCAATACAAGCCCGATGCGCAAGCGAGGGATCCAGAAATCCTCGGAAAAATCCGCTCGCTTGCGCTTCGGGCTTGTATTTGTGCAACTTCAAAATTTATGCGTCGGGTTGTGATTACCAGTATGGACTTGCGTAACTCTCCGAATGACAGAGCCTTACGGCAGCCAATGCAATTTCCTAATTAGCCACGGGTGTTACCCGTGGAAAACTTTAAAACTTGCGATTCGGGTTATGATTTAGCCCGTTGAACTATGATTGTAAAAGGAACACCATGAATTCCCTGTCCCGAATTGGCCAAATTGGCCTCGCCGTATTGATTTGCGCTCTGTTCGCTGTTCCTGCCTTCGCCGATGAGCGCGAAAAGCTTCCCAACATCGTTCTAATTATCTCTGACGATCAAGCGTGGACGGACTATGGTTTCATGGGCCATCCAGATATCAAGACTCCGAGCTTGGACAAACTTGCTGCCCAGAGTTTGACTTTCACTCGTGGCTACGTGCCAACAAGTCTGTGCCGTCCTTCGTTGGCGTCGATCATCACAGGTTTGTATCCAGTTCAGCATCATATCAGCGGCAACGATCCTGCGATGGGGACTCCGAATCGTGACGCGGTCATTAAGAAGCTCAATTCGAAAATCAAATCGCTTGATACGCTGCCAAAGTTGCTGGCCAAAAAAGGCTACGTCAGTTTCCAGTCCGGGAAATGGTGGGAAGGATCGTATGCTGATGGCGGGTTCACTCATGGGATGACACACGGCGATCGCAAACGTGGTGGCCGACATGGTGACGAAGGATTGAAGATCGGCCGGAAAGGGCTTCAGCCGATAAAGGACTTCATTGAAGACGCTGGCGAGAAGCCGTTCTTCGTTTGGTACGCACCATTTCTGCCGCACACGCCACACAATCCGCCGCAGCGCCTGTTGGAAAAATATCAAGCCGAAGGACGGCCCGAAGCTTTGGCGAAATACTACGCGATGTGCGAATGGTTCGATGAAACTTGCGGTCAGCTGATGGATCACCTCGACCAGAAAGGGCTTCGTGAGAACACAATTGTGATCTACGTCACGGACAACGGCTGGATTCAGAGAACGGAACAATCAAGCGTTCCTGCCGATTGGAAAAAACCGTTTGCTCCCGGAAGCAAGCAATCGCCATCCGAAGCCGGAGTTCGAACTCCGATTATGATTCGCTGGCCTGAAACGATTGCGCCAAAGATGGACGATCAAACGTTGGTTAGCAGCATCGATTTGGCGCCAACGATTCTTGCGGCGGCGGGGATTGAAAAGTCCAAAGCCATGACTGGATTTGATTTGATGACAGTCGCTCGCGGCGAAGCACTCAACCGGGAAGCTCTCTGCGGCGAAATATTCGCCCACGACATCGCGGACATCGACGATCCATCCAAGTCACTCCTTTATCGTTGGTGCATCGCCGGCAACGAAAAGCTGATCAAATGCTTTGAAGGGAAAACAGGGCGTTACGGCAAGATTCATCAGCACATGCAAGGCGATCGGTCGAACCGACTGTTTGATTTGGCTTCTGACCCAAACGAGACAAACGACCTTTTTTCGCAGCGACGCGAAAATGCAATTGGGCTCGAATCTTCGCTGACCAAGTTCTTCTTGCGTCTGCCGGATCCACGGCAGGCAGAGAATGCGGACGAGAAATTCACTGAGCAAGATCGCCTGCGAGGTTCGATAACGCCAGAGCGAGCTTGGTGGGATCTGAAGCACTACAAGCTTTCGCTTCAGGTTGATCCGGAGGCAAAAACGATCAAGGGCTCCAACGTTGTACGGTTCACGGCACTCGAAAATGGTTCGACGATGCAGATCGATTTGCAAGAGCCGCTCGCGATCACGAAAGTCGAACATTCGAGCGGAGAGTTGAAGTTCAAGCGAAACGGTAACGTGCATTTGATCGACTTCGCCAAAACGATCGGCAAGGGATCGTCTGAGGAAATCAAGATCTTCTACGAAGGCACGCCTGTTGAAAGTAAGAACCCACCATGGAGCGGCGGTTTTTCATGGCAGAAGGATGACAAAGGGAAGCACTTTATCGCGACGTCCTGTCAAGGGATCGGGGCAAGCATCTGGTGGCCGTGCAAAGATCACGGCTACGACGAACCGGACGACGGAATGCAAATCAGCGTCACGGTCCCTGAAGACTTGACGGCCGTTTCCAACGGTCGGCTTTCAAAAACGGATCACGACGTTGACGGCAAAACGAAAACGTTTCATTGGACGGTGACTCAGCCGATCAACAACTATGGCGTGAACGTGAACATCGGAAACTATGTAACCTTTTCAGATGTCTACGATGGAGAATTCGGCGAACTTGATTTGAGTTATTGGGTGTTGGCTCATCAACGCGAAAAAGCAGAGAAACATTTCAAGGAAGCCCCGCGAACGATCGAGGCGTTTGAGCACTGGTTCGGGAAGTATCCGTTTTACGAAGACAGTTACAAACTGGTTGTCGTTCCGTATTTGGGAATGGAGCACCAGAGTTCGGTGACTTATGGCAACGGATTCAAAAATGGATATCGCGGGCGGGATCTTAGCGCGACGGGCGTTGGAATGAAGTTCGACTTCATTATCGTCCACGAATCGGGACACGAATGGTTTGGGAATAATGTCTCGATGAAGGACGCGGCGGACATGTGGATTCACGAGAGTTTCACGAACTATTCAGAGAACCTGTTCGTCGAGTATCACTTCACGAAGAAGGAAGCCGAAGATTATGTGATCGGCTGCCGCAAGTTGGTGCGCAACGAAAGTCCGATCATTGGTAAGTACAACCTGAACAATTCGGGTTCCGGCGACATGTACTACAAAGGCGGCAACATGATCCACATGATGCGGCACATTGTGAACGATGACGAAAAATGGCGGCAGATTTTACGCGGGCTGAACAAAACGTTTTGGCATCAAACGGTGACCACGCAGCAGGTTGAAGACTACCTCAGTGAGCAGGCCGGCTTTGATTTCAGCAAAGTGTTCGATCAGTATCTTCGCGGAACGGACATTCCGGTTCTCAAGTACAACATTGATGGCAAGAAGCTGAAGTATCGATTGGAAAAAGCCGTCAATGGCCTAGAAATTCCGGCTCGAGCGACTATCAACGGCCAAATGTTCTCGTTGTCGCTTGGTGCAGAGCCAAGAACATTCATTCACAGCGAAGACATTGAAACTTTTGAGGTCGACAGGAACTTCTATATCGAAAAGCGGGCTTCCGATGACTGACATGTAGTCCGAGTCAGTAGGCTACTCTTTCTTTTTCTTCACTGCCGAGAACGAGAGGGAAGAACTTGAAACTTGTTGTTCGCCTTTTCGACCAGCAACTAAAAATCTGCCCACTGAGACAGGGGAAGCGACAGTGCTTGACAGCTTTATCGGAGATCCCCATCCAATTGTTTCTTCGATCGGGATTCCGTGTCCGACCTTCCATGTAAACAATGCTTGCTTCTCCGCGCATTCTACAAGAATCCATAGACGGCATTTGTAGTCAACCATCGCGTTTATGACTCGTCCTTCTTCTGGAAGATTGACAGTTGAAGTGAATGGTTTGAACTCAATAAACTTATTCTTTGGCTCTGCTGCCTTCATGGTTTTTGCAAGTAGAGACCAGCTTTGCTTCTCATTTCCAGAGGAAACTTCGCCAATGTCCAATTTGCAGCGAAATGAGTAAACTCCGTTTCGAGATCTGCCGGCGCTCATCTCTTCCGTGTATTTGATTCCTTCACACATAAAAGATGAAGCAGATTCAAATTTGGCGACCACCACACGAGATTCGCTCAGCGCTTTGTTTTCGCCGTCCCATCTGAATATTAAATCGTATTCGCCCGGTGGAATCGACTCAAATTGGTCATTGAGATCGAAAGTGATTTCTATCGGATCAGTTCCGAGGAATACTTGTGTATTTGGCCATCCTCCCATTCCTGAATGTCGTATTTCTTGACTGTCAGAGGCTTGCCACTGATGTCCCGCATTTCCACATTGAGCCCATGAGGAATTCCTGCGGAATCGAAGCTCAACTCAATGTAATTCCTCGGATTGAGGCTGGAATATTGAAACCCAACAATCATCGGCAGGCCATCGACGAATAAACATCGAGGTGAGACTTCACGAACAGCGACGATCTGCGCTACAACAACTTTGTCATTGCAATGGAAGATCACCGAAAAAAGAATCAATAACGTAGATAGAACTGATCGAGTCTCGCCCATGATTGAGTTGATCCTTTGGTAATTTTTGAAGGTTGCATTGCAAGGTCCAGCAGTCTACCTGATTCTCAAGCGAGCTATTTTAGTACGTTGAGCTAAATCGTTTTCTGTAGATCAGCGTAGTCAGCCTCTGGATCCGCTATCCGCGCGGCTTGCATGCCTGCTTGCTGCGCCGCCAACGATTCGGTCAGGCTTTCGCCGATGAACATTGTCTCCCACGGCGAAGCTCCCGCGTGTTGAACGGCCAGTGAGAAAATCCCGATGCTCAGCGCTTCGATGCCGACTTCGGATACAGCATTGCCGCGTTGTTGCTCCTTGGTTTCAAGACACGTATGATCTGTTGCTTGAATTGAATTGTTTAATGTCGGGCTCTCCATGCAATTTTCACTCAAGCGTTTGCTCATTCTCTTTGCTTTTGCCAATCTGCTGATTGCGGCCGCATTTGTGTTCCCGCCGATACTGTCAATGATCGTGTTTACCTTTGTTGCGTTGGTCGTGTTACCGCCGATCATTATGGTCGGTGTTGTACAAACGCGAGGCTCTCGGCAAGCATTCTTTCTGGGTGCGATGGTGACTGGTACGCCGCACTTCATCATTAACTTGTATCTGCTCTTAATGTTCTCGGCCGAGCTCGACTTCAGTCAATTGATGGCAACTGATGACGATTTCGGGTACTTTGGCATGATGCATTTGGGGTTTATCGTTATCGGGACTTTGGGTGGCCTGATGGGAATGGCAGCACACGCGATGCTTCTGCCGGCCTCAAAAAGTTCTGATCTGAGTTCCACAGTTGTAGGGGAAGCACCGATCGCGAGTCCTTGGGATGAAAAAGAGCTTGCATCAGATGGATCCGAGGTGCAACAGGTTAAGTTGCCACGATAACGCCGGCTTTCTTGGCGTGCTGATTTCACTTCGCCAATTTGATCTTGTAGCTCTTCCCGTAATTAATATCGTCGCTCACGTTGGGAATCAATGGCCAACTAAGCATCGCATGTCCTTCTTTAACTTCGTAGTTTGCAGGGCCGTTCGTGAACGGGTCGAGCGGAATGGGGAGATCGATTTCCGCGAGCTTCATCGGTAGTTGATTGTCGTTTTGGCTGGCATGGTGCCGAATAGCTTCCACGATTTGCAATAGCTTCACCTTGCGTCCAAAGCGGTGACATCCGATGAAGGGTCGCACGGTGTACATGTTGAAAAAACTGGTGGCAACGGCTCCTTCTGGGACATCTCTCTGGTCACGAATGAAGATTCTTTCGTTTAGCAGGTCAACGTCTGATTCAATTTCAGTGAGTGCCTGAATTGCTTGGTGCGTTGGCTGTTGGATCGCGGCGATGTACCTGCCGCTCAAGTTCTCGTGATGAGCCAGCATCCAACGGACGCATTTTTCTTTGTCAGACATCGAAGCGATTTGTTTCTCTGAAAACTCTGTCAGTTCGGGCAGTTCCTTCGCCGCAACATCTGCCTGGCGTTGGAGGCTTTCTCGATCCAACTCATTTTCTCCTTCAACCACACCTACAAAGGCAACAATATAGTTTTCGTAGAGTTCATCGAATGCGGTCTTCCACCTCTCGTCGCCTGGTGGTGGCTGATTGGCTTCAATGCTCGGCATTGCTTGACGAACTGCGGCGTATTCCAAATCAACTGCAGCTTTGAAATCACCAAAGCTGCTCGGCAGCATTCCAAGTGCATAGTAAAAATTTTCTGCTTTAGGATGCTGGATTAAATCTTCCAGTTCACCGCATCCAATAGAAATGATCGCGGCTCCGACGAGCTGGCAAACGATGATCGGTGAGCTGCAAACGTGCCTGGCACATGCCATCTGAATGAGAATTCCTTCCTCTGCTTTTTTTAAGTCACCCTTTTTGATTTGAATTCGGATCCACAGCGACATGATTCGGCCAACAAATCCCCGCATCCCTTGAACATCCGGAAGCAGAATCGAAACAAAAGGTTGCTCTCCGATCGGATAGTCCCAGTCCGCGTCGCGCGTGTAGGCGGCGCGTCGCATCTTGTTTTTGAAGTGTTCGAATACTCCTTCGTGCTTTACCAACTCGGGGGCATCGCCTTTCATTTCCAACCAGTCATTGATCATTTTGCGTTCGAGAACCATGAAGTTATGTTGTTCCCATGGCATTCGCAGCAGTTCAACGACTGCGTTGCCATCGCGGAGTTCATGTTCGCGAGGCAGCAAGCGAATCGCATCGGAGTTTTGCGGAACGCTGCGAGCGTGAAGTGTAAGTTCGACGACGTCTTCGACTTGCGAGTGCAATTCGGCGTTGATGCAGCAAATGACCAGGTATGCTGGAAGAAAGCAACGGATGAGTTTGGCGATGGATTTCATTTTCTGGCCTTTGAATTGGATGAATTTGATTCTGATCGCTTGTTAAAGTTCGTTCACGATCGATCGAGTCGTCAACGGCGGCTCAATTTCAACTGGCAAGTTAAATTGCTTCGAACTGGAATCGCTGTTACTGCGATCGAGTAAGGCGAAAACTTTTTCCATGGGCATCGCGGCGGCCAGCATCGACTCGTTTCCTCTGCGAACAAAAGTTGGCTTTGGCGAAACGGGATGCTGTTTTTTGGTGTTGATTTGGTTGTTTACCGTTTCCATCTGCGGCATCGGCTTTGACAGCTGTTTGCCAATCAAGCCGCCCGCAATCGCTGCAACCAAAAAGCCGGTCGCGGCAATTCGGTTGTGCATTCTTCGCCGCTGTTGGAACCTTGCATCCGCAGCCGCTACGCCGCACTCATAGAGCAAACGTGACTTCACATCGTCCGGTGCACCGGAATCCAATTGTCCAAGAGATTCCAGGATCGGATCATTCGGCGTTTCAAATTCGTTCATGTTTTCTCCTCGCATGTGACACCGTAAATCGATCTGAGCGATGTGATTGCTGTGTTGTAGTTCCGCCAAACCGTGGCTTTGGAGCAGCCTTGCATTTGAGCAATTTCATCAAACGTGAACTGGCCCCAGATTTTCGCTGCGATGACTTCACGTTGTTCGAGTGATAGTCGCCCAAGCAATTCTTTCAGCTCAGATATTTCGGCTTTTGTGTTGGTCGGCAAGTTCGTCTGTTCTGGCCGTGAAGCTTTCCTTTGTCTGGCCGTTCGTCGCAGGGCTGACTTATGCGCGTTGATGGCTCTATTCTTTGCCGTTTTATAGAGCCACGCTCGAGCATTTTCTGGTGCCTCGTGAAGTCCAGCCAATGCGACGAAGGTTTGCTGCACAACATCTTCCGCGTCCGGGACCGAGCTAACCCACGCGACCAGCGGTCCCCAATGGGAATCGAGAAGTCGTGAAAGTTCTTCAGGTGAGATGGTCACAAATTTGGTTCATTGCAAAAACAGGATATGCTTGCCTCGCATATTAGTAGACATCGCCGCGGACAAGCTGTTTCAGACAAAGCGAAGTTTTCAGACAAGCGGAAGTTTTTTCATTTACATTAGGCATGCACGAAAAAAGCCCGCCATGAAATTCACGGCGGGCTTTTGATTTACTTTTGAGTCTTCTTGACTCGACTAGTCGAGGAAACCGACCAGTTCTTGGCTGCGGCTTGGCTGTTGCAGCTTGCGGACGGCTTTGGCTTCGATCTGGCGAATACGTTCGCGGGTTACCTTGAAGATGTGACCGACTTCTTCCAGTGTGTAGCTGTATCCGTCGCCGAGGCCATAACGAAGTTTGATGATCTCGCGTTCGCGATAGCTCAGTGTCTTCAGGACATCCTGAATGCGACCTTTGAGCATTTCTTGCGATGCACCAATCGATGGGCTTTCGGCTTCACCGTCTGGCAGCAAGTCGCCGAAATGACTGTCTTCGCTGTTACCAACTGGACGATCAAGGCTGATCGGATAGCGGCTCATGGCCAATACGCGACGGGCTTCTTCGACAGTTGTTTCGCTGCGACGAGCAACTTCCTCGAGTGTTGGTTCGCGACCGAGTTCCTGAAGCAGCTGACGAGAAACCGAACGAACGCGGGACATTGTCTCAACCATGTGAACCGGAATCCGGATCGTACGGCTCTGGTCTGCAACGGCACGTGTGATCGCTTGGCGAATCCACCATGTCGCGTAAGTACAGAACTTGAAACCACGACGGTATTCGAATTTGTCGACGGCTCGCATCAAGCCGGCGTTACCTTCCTGAATCAAGTCCAAGAAACTCAGGCCACGGTTGCGATACTTCTTGGCGATCGAAACCACCAAGCGAAGGTTACCTTCGGAAAGCTCACGTTTGGCTTTTTGATACTTGCTGTAGATCCGCTGCAAGTAGAGCACTCGATTGCGAAGGCTCGATGGCGTTTCTTGGCAAGCCAGAAGAATGCCACGCATCTCCTGAACCCAAGCTTCACGCTCTTCTTCAGGCTTCTTCGTCTTCTTGTGCTTCTGTATTTTCTGCTGAAGCTCATCAACTCGAGAGCTGAAATCTTCGATCATGCGAATGTGGTTTTCGATTCGCTGAGTACGCAAGCCGAGTTCTTCGATCAGCCGAACGCAACGGCGTCGTCTGCGACCAAGGTTCTCCCAAGCTTCCTGTCGCTTCTTTGCAGAAACGGTCTTCGAGTAAGCCGTCAGGAAATCGTGGCGGTTCTGCTTCAGCAAGATGGCAACCGTTTTCAGGTTGTGCCCGATGCGGCCAAGGATCTGCTCTTTCTCAAGACGGTCCGTTACTGAAACCTGGACAGTACGATCGAAAGGAAGCTCACCACGATAAACGCGAACGAGCGTTTTGTAGGCGACCTTGATGACGTAATCTGATTCCAGCAAACGTGTGCGGAACTGACGACGTGTGTCTTCAATGCGTTTTGCGAGGATGATTTCTTCCTGACGAGTCAGCAAAGGAATCTCACCCATCTGAGTCAGATACATTCTGACCGGATCATCAGACCAGCCTTCGGACTCATCGATGCCGCTGGTCCCGGCTTTCGGGTCTGCGACAGGTTGGACTCTTGCATCATTGGATGGTGCAGCAGGATCCGCTTCCGCGATTGCAGTTCGGATGCCATCGTCAGGGACGCGTGTTCTGGTTTGTTCGCCGTTAAATTCTTCGATAAGGGTATCGTACAATTTTAACTCCGCCGGTACTGGGGTTGGGTTATTAGGAAGATGAAAGTTGGGGACGAAATGTTAGGGTCAGGCTTGGGTCTGTTGGAATCCAATGCCTTGCCGATTCCGCCAGGGAACCACCACTCATCATCAATTGGAAACTTCAATGTTGTTCGACTTAGTTTGTTCTTTTCAAGGAACGCACTGCCGGCAGTCCTTAGCCAGCAGTGATACGCATTGCAGGTGGATTTGTTCGCGCAGAGGTACTCAGTTGTCTTCCCATCTGACGTCCGAACAATCCAGTCGTCATCACCGTTGCCAAGTTATCCCTGACGAGGTGACGGTTGCATTTCCGTTGTTGGTGCAGATGTTCCTCTGCACGTGGATCGCCCGTCGACATAGACACTCAAATGGCGGATTGGTGAGCGAGCACAATCCCGGTTGGCTGTTGTAACAGCGTGAGTGATGTTAACGGCTTAGGAATTTTAACTCACGTCCTCATACGGTCCAGTCATTTCTCTTGCCGACCCCGATTTTTTCCAAATGAGATTTGAATTCAACGGTCAAGTTGGGCACAAAGTTTGCCTAGTGCAATCACTCGATTGCAGTGGTCAGAAGAGCCGCCCTGAACCGTACTCGGGCGTTAACCGTAACGACCAAACGGACCCAAATCGCTACTCTTTTCGTCAAGGTGAATCATGACGACCAGACGGCCCGTTTGAGGAAGGACAATCTTGACACACTGCGGGTTCGATTTCGGACTGATGCAGGCTAGAATTTGATCAAAATTGACCTACTGTGAAACATGGGACAATATGACCGAAAACGGGCATTTTTTTGATACAAGCAAGGACACTTTAAATAATGGCGGTTCGATACAGTTTTGAATGTCCCCAATGCCATGCGCCCGTCGAGCTAACGACGACTCAGGCTGGGCAGGAAATATCATGCAGCAGTTGCGAATCGACTTTTTTGGCTCCTAAGCTCGGCGATATCAAAAAGCTACCTTTGGTCGGAGGGGGCGAGGCAGAAACTGGCAAACGACGTGCTTCGAAGGCCAAGTCAGGTTCGCCGGTCAAAGGTTGGCTATTCGCCGGTGGGCTTTTGCTGGCAGCCATTGCTGGCATCTCTGGATACTTGGCGCAGGACTATGCCAACGATCTCCACGTCCCTTTCGATATTGAGGAAGTTGTCGCGAAAGAACTTCGCTCTGTCGACGAGATGTCTCCGGCGGAGATCTACGGTATCGCTGTCGGTGCCTGCGATGAGAGTTTTCAGCTTGAGTATCGAGAAGTTCCCTATCGGACGCAAAACATCAAGGCGGGAATCTTTCAAAATGTCGCTTGGGTCTGTTGGGCGGTTGGAGGCATCGGGGTGTTGATGCTGTTGAGTTCCCTGTTCCTCAAAAAGTAGTGCGACATCCTAGTGCAGCGTTACTTCTCAAATTTAGGGTTGCTTGTCAAAGTAGCACGTCTCTGCGAGACGTGGAAAATCGCCTCGGAGAGACGAGCTACGTTATTACCAGCCCTAATGCTTAGCGTTATCGTCGCGCTAGTTTGACGTCGATGTCTATTTGCTCGTTTTGCTAACCGTCAGCTTCACGGCATCGAATTTGGCGACGCCAGTAGCACCAAAGAGCCCGATTCGGACGATGGCGTCCTTGGTCGCGACGGGGACTCGAACAGATTTCATCTCCAGCTTGTGCCAACCTTTGTTGGCTGACAGCGGATCGAGCACGGTGTCTTTGAGGTGTCGACGGTTTTTGTCATAGAAGCTAACCATCGCGACGGGAATGTCTTCGTTATAGATCCCCTTCTTTATGTTCTCGACCGCGACTTGGGCCTCAAAATCAATCGCGCTGACTTGGCGACCGTCGATCGCAAAGCCCTGCATGACATGAGCATGCTGGCCAGGGACGTCGTTGGAGAACTGAACGAAGTGTTCTCCTGAGGGGGCATCCTCGCCTGCGATCAGCTCCAGTCTTCGCTGATAGTACCATCCTTTGACGAACCCTTTTTCATCGAGTCCTTCCTCAAAATCGAAGTTGAGAACTTCTGGTTTCGATGGGTCCGGTATTACCTTTCTGGCATCTTCGGCAGCTCCGGTCATCGGCACGAAGAGGGTAGGGCGGAGTGCTTCGGTTTCTAGCTTTCCATCTTTCTTGATCATCAAATAGAGCGTCTGTTGGTGACGCTGCCCCATCGGCACGATCAGCAAGCCACCTTCTTTGAGTTGGTCAACCAGCGGCTGCGGCACATTCTCGGGAGAACAGGTGACGATGATCTTGTCGAACGGAGCATGTTCTTCCCAGCCTTTGTAGCCATCGCCGATTTTGGTGAACACGTTTTTGTATTTGAGCTTCTTCAGTACTTTCGCAGCCCGAATCCCCAGCGCTTCAACGATTTCAATTGAGTAGACTTCTTTGACCAGCGGGCTGAGGATCGCTGCCTGATAGCCGCTACCGGTTCCAATTTCCAGCACGCGATCCGTTGGCTTGGGTTCAAGCGTCTGGGTCATGTAAGCCACGATGAATGGCGACGAAATTGTTTGAGCCGAGCCGATTGGAACGCCGGCATCAAGGTAGGCTCGATTGAGGACATTGCGCGGAACGAATTCGTGTCGTCGCGTTTTCAGCATCGAACTAAGTACTCGTTCGTCAGTGACACCGGCTTGCTTGACGGCCGTCTCAACCATGTACTCCCGAGCTCGTGTGAATTTGGGGTTTTCCTTGCTTTGGGCTTGGACAAAAGATGCCGAAGTCGTCACGAGGAGGAAGGCAATCGAATAGATCAAAGTGGTTCGAAAATTCATGTCGCTAATCCGTATTGAGATGGCTACATCTGTGGAGGTGCGGTGCAACAAATGCAAAACGGCACACTGTGCATTATAGATGATCGCAATTACATTGATCCAACATGACAAATCCACGGACAACTGGCATTTCTGAACTATTCGAAAGATGGCCTTGGCTGCAAACGGCGGCTTTTGTGGCGCCGATGGTCGCTCACATGCTGGTCCCTTCGGTTGTAGGCTGGTTTTTTGATAGCAGCAATGCGTCGGAAGCGACAGCTTACACGGTGACCGTAGCCGTCCAGATTCTGGTGGCCTTCGCACTTTTCGGCTTCTTTTTCCGAACGTGGTTGGAGCACTTCAAGTTCCGCGTTTCCATTTTGGCGGTCGTGGTTGGTATCGTCGGCTATGCGCTGTGGGTTGGGATTTGCAGTTTGCATCCTGAGCGTCAGTTTCTGTCACTTTTCGGCTTACAGGAATTATGGCCATCGCGAACTGCTTTCAATCCATTCGAAGAAATCAGTGACAGCTTCCGCAGAAACATCTTCTTGATGATGCGATTCACGACGTTGGCTTTGATTGTGCCTGTCGCCGAAGAGTTGTTCCTGCGCGGTTTTCTTGTTCGCTGGATCGAAGACGTCGATCTCAAGTCAGTTCGTTTTGATAGCCTCAGTTGGCAAGCAATCATTGCCCCGACGGTTTGTAGCGTTTTGACTCATCCCGAAATCGTTGCTGCGATTGTTTGGTTTAGCCTCGTGACGTGGCTGATGATTCGCACCAAGAGTATCTGGAACTGCATCCTGGCGCACATGGTGACTAATTTGCTACTGGGTATCCATGTTGTGATGACCGGCGCTTGGGAGTTGTGGTAGCCCGGGTGGCCGCGATTTCTGGCACCAAGCCCGGTGTCGAGCGAACGTTGTTCACGATGCCTGCGATTACAAATACCAGCATGTTGAGCATGGGCATGATCGACGTGTCGTGAAACATGCCGTTGATGCAGTAGGCCGCCAGCACCGCAGCGAGCAGCAAACCAAACTGCCTCTGAATAAGGGGCTTCCGTTGATCCGCCCATCCTTGCCACGCGTACCTCGTCATCACGCCCAGCATCACGGTGAGAGCTGCCAAACCAAACAGGCCCAATTCGGTCAGGTAAGCCAAGAACACGTTGTGCTGAAGGTACGCTTTGGTTTGTGTTAGAGGCTTTCCCGTGTAGGCGTCTTGAAGATAAGGATACTTTGCGCGTCGGTATTGCCCGTATCCGCATCCTAGTAGCGGTCGATCCTGAAACATTCGCATCGCGACGGTTAGGAACAAAGGCCGCAGTTGAGCCGATTGAGTCATCTCCGAAACGGTTACGTCTTTGTCTCGTTTGAACGACGTGAGCTTTTCTCCGAGCACGGGAAAGAGCAGAATTGCAACAAGCGTTCCTACAACGACCAGTCCTCCTTTTCTGGCTTGCGAGGCCGGTACCCAGATCGCTGTGCCGGCAACGACGATCAGGGTCAACCAAACGCTACGAGTCAGCGTCGCGTAAACTCCAGCAACGATAACGAGCGACGTGACTACGATCAGCGCACGAACGCGAGAATTGGATTTTGGCCACCAAACCCATAGACTGCAGAGACCGACTATCTGAAAGACGCCGTTGGAGACGGGATTCAGAAACGGTCCCCGTCCGCGTCCAAAGAATTCGAGGTTGCTGGAATTGACAATGTATCTTGGGAAGACGATCGCGTGAAACTGTTTCAATTCGGCGATTCCGGTGAGCGCCAAATAGACCGCAAAGCTTGCCAACACAATCGAGTACATTGCCAAATCGGATTGGCTAAGTTTTGCCGTTCTGACGACCGCGTAGACGCCAAATGGAATGAGGTTGAAGAACAACAATCGCGACAACGGCAAGTTATTCTCAAACTTGTAGTCGTGAGTGATCGTGCTGAAGAACAGAATCGCCATGACTCCCACTAGCGCGACATCCAGCCGATTGATCGGTCGCAGATCTTCGCGATTCAACAGCCAACTCCATCCCGCCAGAGCCAACAACGCGACGAACATGACTCGATCGAGCGTGATTGGAATCGGACCACCGGAGACATGAAAGAAGTCGTGGCTGAAAACGGAACCAACGACAACAATTCCCACGGCCATGATGTGCAATGGGTTGAGGTTTTTTATGGCATTACCCAACGCATTGAACTTTAGCAATGCAATCGCCCAAGTTGCGGCGATCAGAATCAGGGAGAGGATGATTACGGGCACTTCAAAGGCCAACGGGATAGTTCTGGCGAATAGTCGATACTTCTAGCACTATCGACTCGAACATTGCAACCGGCTTAGTTTGCCAACCTATCGCGTCACAAACTCAACGATCGACAGAACCGTCAAACTTTAACATCGCGGACTTGAAGTCAATTATTACTTCACGGAGAAGCTTAACGGCGGATCTAGCGACGCGGTTTTATTGCCGTAGATGTCTTCTACCAGAGCATGCAACACGTATTCACCGCTCGGTAGTTCACCCAGTGTGACAGGCATGTACATGTAAAAATCGCGACGGTGTTTTCGGGCGACGTCATCAACTGACGGGAATTCTGCTTGCTGCACAACATGACCGTCTGCATCATAGATCGCAAAACTGCCTTTCAATCGTGTCCTGAATTCAGTTCCGGTCACAGCTTGATTTTCGGAAGAAGTGTAGTTTTCCACTTCACAATAGATCAACATTTTTTGACCAGGCGAAAACGTGTTCGTTGGAAACGTGCGGTATTTTCCAAAGCCGGATATCGCCGTGCAGAATTGACCAGACGTAACCTTGAGGCTCGCAATCGACTCCAATTGTGAAACGGCATGCCTCAAGTGTTCCAGCGTTTCGTGGGCGGCTTGGTGACGATGGTAGTCAGTGACTGCTTGGCTGTCGCCGGCAGGAGTCTGAAGCATCGTCGTGATGGCTTCGAGTTGATGCTGCCAGTATTGTGATTCGTTTTCTGAATGAACAGCGTTGCCCGGCTCGCTACCTTGGTACTCCATTTGTTCCATTTGGCCACGAAGTGCTTTCAACAATCGCAGGTTGACGCGACCAGAAGCAGATGGCGTTCTCATTCGGTTCAATCGCACTTCTGCAAGTTGGATGGCTTCGTCGAGCCGTGATTTCCAAGTGACGGCATTGAGTTCCATCAACGTTGAAATCCCAACAGGCGGGACGTTGCTCGCCCCAGCGGGTTGAGTTGAGTTTCCACCGACGATAGGCAATGCCGCAACATGTTTGATCGAAGAGTCTATTTCTGGTGGCGCGATTAAACTGACGGGGGTTCCGAATTCGGCAGACGCGGGCAACATTTCTTCAGGTTTAGCCTCTGGAACGGTTGCCGGTGGTATCGCCATCGGAACAACCTCGTCGCTGTCGGGGATCGACGGAGCGGCAAAGTCATTGTTTGAGAACAACGGTTCTCCGCGATCGGGATGATCGACTTCGCAACCTGCACAGGTCGCCGAACCGCATCCGCTACAAACACTGGTGACCGTTGTGTTGGAGACGGCTTGAACTTTGAAATCATTGTTCTCCTGTGCCGATTCGCTTGGGATGACCGTCGCTGTAAGTTCACGTTGCAAGTCTTCGGCAACGACAATCGCGTCTTCAAAAACTTCGGCTGGCACGACTGTTTTCGGCTGCAGATAGCTGGCTGAGGAATTCGACAAAGACGCGTCAACAATCGGGTGACCTGGAAGGTTTTCCTCCACAGGCATTGGTTCGATCTGCATTTTTGCGATGCGAGGTTCTTCTGATTTTACTTCGATCGGAGCGTCGACCACAAAGATCTCTGCCGACTCTGCTGGCTCAGGCTCAATTTTTGGCGGTTGAAAACTATTTGATTCAGTTCGCTCAATAGGACGAAGTATCCGCGAGTTGGCAGAGTTGTACGTGATCGGAGTCGGAGAACGGTTCTCGAGTTTGATGGATTGCCGAGTCCGTAACGGTGCGAACGTTCCGAAGGCCTTGGTTGCGTCAACGGCATCTTTGGGAGAATCAACTGTGCTTGTCTTGGCAATCACAGTCTCTGTTTCGAAGTCCTGTGCAGTTGATTCTAAAGGTCGTAGCGTTCCTTCGTAAATGGATTTCGTTGTCCGAGTTTTTGGGTTGAACAGCATGGGTTGCAGTGGAAGTCGTAAAGATTCAGCATTGCCGAAATTCGAAGGGGCAACCTCTTCGATGGCTTCCGGTTCGACTTCGTCCGACGTTCCAGCCGTTGAAACCTGTGTGCTTGGACGGAGAAGATTGGCTTGGGGAAAATCGAATTCATCGCGAGCGAAGTTGACTGGTACGTCTTCGAAGTCATCTGCGTTTGCGATCAGACGTACGCCATCGTCCATCGTTTCGGTTGCAGATTCAACTTCTGTCGAATCAACGTCGGCTGGCGGGACTTCATTCGAATCGTCGATTTCTGATTCGTAGCTAACCTGAGCCACTTGCATCATCGCTTCTTCGAAGCTGTTTCGTTGAGCGGCCTCGGCGACAATGTCTTGCTGTTGAGTCTCAAGATCGGTTTCGGGAATCGCCGCCGCATCGGGGGCTGTTTCGATTTCTGTATTGGTTAGTTCCGCTTCAGCTGCTGCTTTTGCTTCTGCGATTGCAGCCTCTTCTTGTTCAGCGAGTCTTAGCGCGTCCTGTTTCGCCAGAGCTTCTTCGACAGAACGTTGCTGCCGTTGAGTCAGCGATTGCGGTTGCGGTACTGGCTTAAAGATGGCTGGTTCCTGGAATCGGAACTTCGAACATCCGGACATCGCAATCGAACAGGCTGTCAGGATCATCACTGCAATCGCAAAGTAATGAACACTGCTAGAGTATTGGGTCGCTGAATCTTGATTTGCTAATTTCGGCTTGCGCATCATCGCACTCGGACGAGAGAAATACGTATAAGGTGCGGAACATTAGAGAATTGCTATTCTCTGAGCAAGTCGATTTGGACCGTATCAGGATTAGCGTCTGCTTGGAGAGCTAGCAGAGCGAACGGCAGCAGGGAACAGCCTCACATGGGCGTCCATTAAAGCTTCGTTGACATCGAACAAATGCACCAGCAACGCCGCCCGAGCCCACATTCCGTTTCGAGCCTGGCGAAAATACATCGCTCGCGGATCCGAATCGATTTCGGTTGGAATCTCGCCGACGATGCTATCACGTGGAAACGGATGAAGGATCGGCGCAAACGATTTCATCTTCGCAACTCGTTCGACGCTGAGCTTGAACGGCGAAAGATCGATCGATGCAATTTCCGCTTCGGTTGCATCCGAATTGTGCTCGCGTTGAATCCGGGTCATGTAAAGGCAGTCGATCTTTTCCAAAATTGGCTGACCGTCGTCCACCTCGTCGAGTGATTCGAATTCTTTTACCGTCACTCCAGCGGTTTCTAAAAGCGAACGCAGGTCATCATCGATTCGCAACTGGTCGTGTGGCGGCGTGATGAAGTACATCGTCACGTTACGATACTGGGACAGTACCGTTGCCAATGATCGGACGGTTCGGCCGCGTTTGATGTCACCGCAGAAAGCGTAAACCTTGTTTGCGGCTCCAGTTGTCAGATCAGGATACTCCTTTTGCAAGCTGCCAAGCCTCGACGGCCGAGACATCGAACTTTCATCGAAGTCAAACGTTCGCAGGATCGTATACATGTCCAACAGGGCTTGCGTTGGATGTTCGTCGCTTCCGGCGCCGGCGTTGATGATCGGGACGCTTCTTCGATCGGTGCCTTCGAGGTCATTCATCATGTAAGCACAGACTTCGGCAAGGTTTGCCATCTGGGAACGCATGATGATCACGTCGAAGTAGCTACTGAACATGCGAACGGAATCGGTTCTCGACTCTCGTTTGACTTCCGATGACATTTTCGGGTCACGCACTTCGTTGCACGTGATGCCCAAGATTTGGCATGCAGCCATGAACGAGAGAAACGTACGCGTCGACGGTTGTGTGAAATACAACATCGCTCGACGATTTGGCAACAGGTTGCGAAGCTCAGCGTTGCCTTCGCGGTCACGAGCCAGTCGCCGGATCATGTCGGCACTGCGACAGAGCCGATCGAGCAGCTCGGTAGTGAGTTGGCTGCCAAAAATAAGATGCTTCAAACGTCCATGTCGTTGAAATTCCTGATCACGTTCTTCAGGAGTTCGATTGAGAAGATTTTGGAATTCAGGGAATTCGGACATTCGTAGCAGACCACCGGTGAGACGATTTTGTCAAATGGTAGCGGGAATTGTCGAAAGTGAAATGGGTGATTCTTATTCACGGCCAACCGTTTTTCAGCCGGTGGCCCAGTGCTGCGACCAAAATTCTTTACCGGCCTGCGAAACTGGCATTCGACGTTGGAGTCTGACCAACGACGGGCTGTCGCTGTCTCTGGGAGCGAGTAACAAGTTTTTTCGCTTCCAAAATTCCCAAACGCATTCCCGTATCTTCTCCATCAGAATCAGCCAAGTCGTTTGCTTTGGCGACTTCGTGAACCAGCACGTCAGCACTGACGCCGACTTCGCTGATCGCGTCGCCGTGAGGCGAGTAAAACTTTGCGGTCGTCAAGCGAACTCCGCCGCCAGAAATGTTCAGCGGGAAGATTCCTTGAACGCTTCCTTTGCCGTAGCTCTGCTCGCCCACAATGATGCCACGCTTGTGATCGTGAATCGCAGCGGCAAAGATCTCGCTGGCACTGGCCGAGTTCTGATCGATCAGCACAATCAAAGGCATTCGCCACGTGCTCGCGACGCTGGCCTTGTGTGTGTAATCTTCCATCGGGTTGCGTCCACGAGTCGAAACGATCACGCCCTCGTTGACGAACTTGTCGGCAATATCAACCGACGCCTGTAGTAAGCCTCCAGGATTGCCTCGGACATCGACGATCAAAGAACGCATGCCCTGACGATGAAGTTTCCACAACGCCGCTTCAAAATCGCGAGGCGTTGTCTTTTGGAAATTGGTCAGGCGAATGTAGCCAACGCCCGCAGCCTTATCGACGATGCTCACATTTTCAACACTTGGGATGTCGATGCGACGTCGCTCAAGCTGAAGCTTCTGATGTGCATGATTTCGAGAAACCGTGAGCTCAACGATCGAGTTCTCTGGTCCACGAAGCAGGTCTGCAGCTTTCTCACTGCCGATCGCATTCACGGCTTGTCCATTGACGGCGATGATTTGGTCGTCTTTCACCAAGCCATGAATGTCAGCTGAACCACCTTTGATCACACTGACGATGTGCAGGTGATCGTCGTTTGTACGTAGCTCAACTCCAAGCCCAACAAAGTTGCCTTCGATTTGAGACATCGACTCGCCGTACTGGCTGGCCGACATGAAACCCGAATAGGGATCCAACGCCGAGATGGCTCCGCAGACGAATTCGTAAACAGTTGCTTGGCCTGCCAAGCCAATGCGACGCTCAAGAGAGACCGCCGTCGAATGCGCGACACTGTAGGCATCGTGTCGGTTGTCAACGGATGCCGATCGGAGTTCTTTTCGTGTTTCCAAAATGACATTTCGAATCTGGGCGTCGGTTGCGTTGGGCAAATTGGCCGCGCGAAATTCGGGATCCAGCATCGCAATCTCAAGGCTGGTCAAACCAAAGCTCGCCAGTTCCGACCAGTTGGGGGTGTCGACGTAATAAGATTGAATCTTGGAAAGCACTTCCGCGTAAACGTTCAGAGCCGAAGAAGTCTCACTTTCGTGAATCGTGCGAATGAAACTGCTGTCGGAGTAACGTCGCTCAAGGTCGAAGTGCAGCCGTGCGACGGAGCGTCGTCGCTGAATATTTTTGTCCACCGGATTGGCCCGGAGGAATTGTTGATAGAGCCCGAGAGCGTCGCCCCAGCGACCACTTTTCTCAAGGTCACGGCCTTCGAGAAGCGTCTGTGCGGCGTCAGAAACTTCGATAACCGATTGAGCAGATGCAGGAGCCAACGGAACCAGAAAGGCCGTTGAGAGCAACAGAGTCGTTGCGAGTAGTGAAGCGAATGTGTTCCTTGACGAACGAAGTATCAAGTTGTTTTCCATCGGAGAGCCAATCTGCAAGGGGACTTTGGCTCTCCTGTTCGCCACGAGATTTGGGAGCGAAGCAAACAGGAACCAGAGTCTGGTCAGGGTACGACACAACGAAGGTGCCGTAGAAACATAAATCATGCTTAACCCGTGGTCAAAAAAACGAAAGCGTTTTTTGACCGCGTCATCCTTACAATCCGCCAGGCCATGGAAAGAGAAAGCGATCAACACGATCGCCCTGAGTAGGCTGCTTGCGATTTGTTCCGGTTCATCCTTGGAGCTTGTAGTACGGAGGAGAAGTTTTTTGGTTCGCCAAGATTACAGCTGGCAAAACCGACACCATTTAACGGGCTTGGGAGTTATCACTCTGCCAGAGAGGCGTGTATTTTTGCGAGGCGGACCGTATCGGTACGAACCCGAAGCGCAAGTTTTGATGAAGCGTTGCAATACAAGCCCGACGCGCAAGCGAGGGAC
>CALLUY010000213.1 GCA_938010615.1 uncultured Pirellulaceae bacterium
TAGGAAGTACGTTTCTTTCCGATGCGGACCTGAAACTGATTGCGTCCAACAAAGCCATCGTGTCACTGGATATTCAAAAAACGAAAGTGACGAAAAAGGGATTGGGATTCTTGGGGCAAATGAAGGGGTTGGAAATGTTGAGTTTGGCAAGCCTCAATATCGCTGATGATTTGGAGCCACTATCGGATTTGGATCTTTCCATGATTGATCTCTCCGACACAGGGATCACGGACGGTTCGTTTGATGTTTTGAGTAAAATGGATTTGGTTGAGTTAGGAGTGATTCGCTGCGACGTAAGTGAAAACGCGTTGGATAAATTCGTGCGATTGCATCCTTCATGCGATGTGATTGTCGATGAAGCATTTATCGAGGAATGAAGCGCTGCAAAAAAAACGCCCACAGCCATGAATGGTTGCGGGCGCCTTATAAGTAGCGTTCGTCGACGAGTCCTAGATTCCTGCCAGCAACTGGTCGCTGAATACGGTGTCCAATAGCTGCATTCGCTGACGGCGAACGTCATCTTGCAGATCCCCATCCTGTCGTGTGTCGGATGAACTAACTGCTGCATCGGGAAGGTTTCTCGATTCTGCACCGGCCAAGCTGGATTGGCTGGTGGTGGCAACCTCTGGTTGCACCATGATGTGAGCATCGAGGCTGCAAGTTCGGATGCGGCCTTGGCTATTGGAGGCCACGCCTGCGTGAGTTCGGTTTCCCGATTCCCGAGCAGCATCGGTTTTGATGTCCATGGACCAGCCGTTGATCTGACCACCCTCGCCGTCGGCAAAGTCCATCGCGACTAGGTACCAACGTCCATTGGGATCCATTCCGTTCAACTTATTCAAATTGTGAGCTGGGCGGAACGTGCCCCGGTATGGAGCCTCGCCGCGATTGATGTGCTGCGAAGCCTGCCGATCAAAGGTTGTCGAATCGAAGTTCTGTCCATCATCGCCTTGGCGATTCACCAGAACGACTCGAGTGCGGTCCGGGGCAACGAGAATCAAGCGAAGGTCGCTAACCCATGTATGATCAATATCCACTGTCACGTTGAGGTCGCTGATCTTTCCTTGCAGGTTGTCGACTTTGATTGGCGTCCAGACTCGATCGCGACCATTTTCGCTGATCTCCTTTACTTGATTGCTGGTGAACGTCTTGTAGTTGGAATTGTCACTCACGTCATCAGCAACGTGCCGCACGCTAATTTCGTATGCTCCTGTTTCCGAATCGTCGTAGGAGCCAGCGACGGCAAAGTACTCACCAGCTTTCAGGTTGCGTGTAAGCTGACTGTTGAGCGAATTGCCGAAGTCGTCGTTTTGAGCAATGATCTTTCCCTGCGAATTGTAGATTCGAAGGTGAGTATCGACGTCGCTTCCATTTTCCGACAATTTGATCGTCGTTCTTCCATCTTCAGTGAGAGTGAACTTGAATGCGTCACGGTCACCGATCTCCTCAAACGTTCCGGTTCCTTTGCCGACTCCATTACCATTGATCGCAATTTTTGTTGCCGCATTGTTTGGTGTGTTGGCGTGGTCGTCTGATGAAGTATCGTCTCCGCCATCATTGCCATCGTCGCTTCCGTCATCTCCATTATCGCCGTCGTCGGATGTGTTGCCGACGATTCCGTCGATCCACGCGGCATGCACGTCGATGCGAGTATCAAATGAGTAGTCGCCAAGCGAGTGGGCGTCGCCGTCACCACCGGAAGTAACTCCCGCGATCAAGAACTGCCCATTGCTTTGGATGAATGCTGGGCCACCGGAATCACCCGGTGCCGTGTTGGATTCGGAATGTTTATCAAAGTTCCAAGCAATGTGCTCGCCAGTGACCTTTTCCAGTTCGGTTTGGCCGACCTGTTTTCCCGTATCGTTGGCGTCGAATCCACCTGTGCTGGTTCCACCTTCGCCGAACCCGACCAGCGTCAACATTGAACCGACTTGCGGAGTCTGTCGAAAGATCTGCATCGGCGTTATACCGTTGACGGGTCGATCCAGCTCCATGATCGCAAGGTCGTCTCCCCGAGAGAAATCGTTTGGGTTGTAGTCAGGATGATTGTAGATTCGAGTCGTGTTGTAAGTCTGGCCTCCGACTTCGAAAGAACCCTGAGTGTTGCCGACTCCTTCAGTACAGTGAGCGGCCGTCAGGACGTGCGTTGGCGAAATCAATGTGCCAGTGCATCCCAAAGGACCAACGTAGCCAACGGCTTCGTATTCGTTGGTTTGTTCACCGTTGACGATACGTTGAGTCGCGTTGTCAACTTCGATTCGCGGTTGCACCTGTGTCTGTACGGTTGCTGCGTCAGCCTGGAAATCTTGGACTGCTGCTTCGCCACCAACAATAGCGGCCATCAGTTTGCGGTCTTCCAAGGTCCCGAATCCAAACTTTGCGGCCTGGTTGCGTGCTCGTCGACGATTGTTCTTGTTTCTCTTCTTCATGTTTCTGCTCCAGAAAGGTTGGGAGGTTGATCTCACCAACAAGAGCGGAAGCCGAGTGTCAAAAGTGACAGAGAAGTTGAAGAAGTTTTTTTGAGGACGGTTTTTACCGAGTCGAATCGACAAAAACACCTTGTCCTGATGTGATTTAAAAGCCGTGTGTTCGCATATTGTTCTTTTTCACGAACCGGACGAAATTCTGCGCAATGTAAGTGCCCATGTTCTGATCGCGGCTGCGGATGACCAGCTGTCCCGATTGGCCTGGCAGCAGATCTTTGCGATCCGAATCGGACAATGCGATTTCCAAAGGCACACGCGGTTCAGTTAACTTCATGTCGCCTTCCTCAGCAGAGTCTTCGACCTGTTGCCGTGGGACAACGGCCAGTGGACCGCCAGCGGTCGCCGCAAACGCCTCATGAGGAAGGTCGTCGCGGGCTCGCGGATTGATACGTTTGATGTTTCCGGCGATCGTTTCATTCTCACTGCGACCCCAAATGCGGAGCTCAATATCGACATCTGGATTCTGTTCAACCCATTCGATGTCGTCTTGACGTGTGAGGGCAATCGCATGGATCTCTTCACGACTTCCGATCGAAAGAACTTCATCTCCCAAGGAAAAATATTTCCCTTCTTCCGTTGGAAGATCTCTCGCAAGAACGATTCCGCTTTCGGGTGCGGTGATGCTGAGGTTGGCGATTTGTTCTTCCAGTTCAACCCTTCGTTGCTGCATTGAATCCAGTGAATCCTGCTCAAGAAGGACTTCTCCAAGTCGCTGTCTTGTCAGCAAAGCTTGGCTTCGAATTTTGGAAATTCGAACGTCAATCAACAGTGATTTCAATTCAAGCTTAAGCTCCGGATTATCGAGCGTAACCAGAACGTCGCCTTTTTTAACCTGTTGGCCGTCGGCGACATGAATTTTCTCAACGAAGCCAGATGCTTTGGCTCGAACAATTGATAGTGGATCGAAATCGACGACAACCGGAGCAGAAACAACCGAAGGAGCCGGGCAGAGAACGAGGAACCCAACCAAACACGCCATCGTGATCGCTGATGCCGTTGCAAACCATTTGCGGTTTGGTTTTTCAGTATCCGTTCCGTTGACGACGTACTTGGCCAGTTTCCATACCGGAATCCCGACCCACATCAACAATCCGATCATCGCGATCAGCAATCCGAAACCTTCCATCATGCTCGACGCACCGATCGACAATCCGATGGCGATCGAGAAGAACCACATCATCGCGAGGACGCCATAAGCCTTGACGACAAAACTACGAAAGCCAGTTTCTTTGACGGGCGAAGGTTTGTTGCCAAAGAACAATCGTTTGCTTGCTCCTTTGAGCCACTGTCGCCCATGTGTAGAAAGGTTCGGAATCTCCAGCCAGTCAGAAAGCATGTAGTAACCGTCGAATCGCATCAACGGATTAATGTTGAATAGCAAAGTCAGAAGCGTTGCGGTGATGATCACGTTGCCAGCGTGGTACTGCAACGGCCCCGGACCACTGGAGACCCAAACCATGCACGCGATCGCCGCAAGGAATACCTCACTGAGCATTCCGGCAGCTGCGGTAAGGATCCGTTGCCATTTGCTTGGGAATCGCCAAGAGCTTGTAACATCAACGAAGGGCATTGGAATCAAAAGAAGGATCAGGATTCCGCACGATTTGACTCGGCCGCCGTACTTCTTGCAGACCACACCATGAGCCAATTCGTGGATCAGTTTCAAGACCAAGGAAGTCAGCACGATCCAAATGATGTCCGTGGAGGAAAACGAATTGACACGATTGACGTAGAACTCATCCCAGTGCATCAGCAGTTGAAAGAATCCGACAATCACAACCACCAACCAAATGGCCAAGCCGACTGGGCTCACAAGAGAACCAAATATTTTGGTTGCTCGTTCGATCAGTTGATCCGGATCAAAAAGTGGGATGCGAACCATCATCGGATTCAGCCATGACACCAACTGTTGCTTCTTGAGTTGCTGATGTTGTTCGTCCCGTCTCGCTGCAGAATTTCCGGTCTCTGTTTCAACGAGTCCTGACTCGATTGCCCATTTGACAACGTTTGCAGCCTCGGTTTCGTCGATCGCATGTTCCCTCAGCAACGTTGCCGTTTTCATCAACGCCGTGCTGACCGTTCGTCGCCCATCAAGCATCGTAAGGAACGTATACTGCGGCACTCCGACCCGGAAAAAGCGTCCTGTAACTTCGTCTTCGCAAATCCATGTAACGATGTTGCCCGACTGTCGCATCTCGAAGCGCAACGAGTCTTTCAGTTTCAGGCGAGCTTGGCTGAATTCGAGTGTTGAGTCGTTGAGCATGGTAGGTTGGATTTGGTAGATGGGAACTGGGTAGCAGAACTCGTCAAGAGTTCCGGCGTATGCGGCCAAACTTTCGGAAGTCTTGACGACTTCCTACTATAAAAAAATTGAGCTATCACCTTGCAGCCTAAAAGTAGGAGAAGTTCGCCCTCATCCAATTGACAGGTTTATGAAACATCGACCAGCCGATGCTTCGTCTTTCGCAGTCGATCCGGACGGTTCCCTTCATGCCCGGACGAAGCCGTTCATCTTCATTGGGGAATTCAACTTCGGCGATGAATACATTTTGCGCGTTACGAGTTGAACTGCGCGGGTGGATCTTCAGGATCTCGCCCTTGATGACATTGTCTTCTTGTCCGTCGATCCAGATTTTGACGGGGAAGCCAGCTTTCGTTTGAGCAACTTCATTGGCAGGAATTTCGATTTCAATTCGCATCGGTTTGATCGGTCCGATTTCAAAAAGCACCTGACCTGTCTCAACAGAGGCGGCTTCCGATCGCTCGAGTGATCCGCTGAGCACGATGCCATCGATTGGACTTCTGACTTGCAGGTGTTCCTGCTTGTAGCGTAACACTTCTTCTTGGGACTGCAGGCGATCGTGCTCGAGTTCAGCCAAAATCGCTTTAGGGATGTTACGATCAGAGAGCTCCATTCCGCGTGAGGTCACGGACTGTTTTCGTTCAGCCGCGACGCCGAATAGTTCCCAGCGGATCGTGCGTCCGTCCATGTCGGCCAACACTTGGTCCTTGGAGACGAAGTCGCCAGCTTCAACATGTCCTTCGATGATTTGTCCTGCGAACGGAGCCACGGCAAATCGTCGCGACACCGGTTCGGTGATGGCGGTGCAGCGGACTCGATAGGTGACAGGTACGAGCATCAACAGGATGAAACCGAGCATTGCGGCGCCGGTCAGGATGCCCGCATTGGATCGAGCCTTTTCCGTCAGCCAAGAAATTCCTCTCGAAATTCGCCCTTTTTGTCGCTGTTTTGCAGAAAGCAATGCAGCGGCGATTGCAGGTGCTGCTGTTGAGTTGAATCGCTGAAACTGATCCGACTGCAGGTACTTTGCTTCTCCGGAGAATACCAACGCGCCGACAAAGGTTTCGTCTTCTGTGACCAGCGGTTGACTAAAGACGGTTTCTGTTTGCAGGCTCGAAGCAAGCTGCCGATGCGCTTGAAGCAAGAAATTGTTTTCTTCGTCGATTGCCGGAAAAAGTCCTGGCTCTTTTCGCGTTTCACTCTCGACCATCGCGTTGAGCCAACCTCTGCTGGTGTTTGATCCAGCGTCAAGTTTGCTGACTCCCGAAATCGCTTTTAGCTTCATCTTCGAGTCTTCGATCGTTCCGATTGCAGCACCGGTGACCATGAGGTGATTCGCCATCAAATTGACGGTCTCCTCAGAGGCCGATTTTACGGTGGCCTGTGTTTCGATTTGCGAAATCATCGCGATGATCGAAGCCAATGACTTCACTTGCCAGTTTGAATCTTGAGCCGCACGGCCGTTTATCCACAATCGCATAGCCGCCGCGATTCGCGTCAACCGTTGAGTCGCTTCGACGATTGGCGAACTTTTGGTAGCGACAATCAGCATTAGTTCAGGATTTTCTTGGCCGGTGTCAATCGGAACCGAAAAAATCAGAGCCCCTTCGAGGGCTTCACAAGAGTAAGTTTGAACTTGGCCAGACTGCAGGAAAGAGCTGCACTTCTCAGAAAAATCTTCGTCAAAGAATGTCGGCGAAGGTACTTTTCCGACAGTCGGCTTCTGTTTCGCCAGGTGCCAATGTTGTTCGGTACGCGTCGCGTAAAATCCGCCGATGCCTTGCGCTGCAACGATTGCCAACTGCAGCATCTTGCCGCGAGTATCTGTATCACCGAGGCCAGCCGACGCAATCGCGAGCGCCTGTTCATCGAAATTTAGAAGCTGCGGCGCGGATTTTGAGACAGGTTTGGTGTACTTTTTGTGCAGCGGAACGTGAGCCGATGCGGGAGTCGAATTGTTTGGGTGGGAAGTTGTCATTGAAACACTGGGGGTTGGTCGGTTACTTGATTTGAGTTGATCGATCGGCAACGGATTGCTGTTGTTCTTGCCAATAGCAATCAATTCCGCTTTGAATGGAAAGATCCTTGTTCTCAATGACGACATCCATCCGTCCGAGTCCACTATCAGGGTCGATGACGGGAGAGATGAAACTGATCACAGCGGATGATCGCGACTTTTCAGGACCAATGCGAATTGAAACCGTGTCGCCAACCTGTGATTTTCTTAGGGTCGCGGCATCGAGATAAAATCGAACTTTGAGTTTGTCGACTCGGACGATCGTGGCGTATTGCGGTTCGTTGTTGGAAACATTTTCGCCTAGCTGTTTGTGAATTTCAGTGACGAAACCATCGATTGGGCTCTTGATGATTCGGTCCTGAATTTGAGCCTTGATGCGTCCAACCTCCAACGCCGCGAGCTTCAGTTCGTCTTTGGCAGCGCGAACTTCGGCAACTGCTTGGTGGTGTTCAGCTGTCTTTTGTTGAACTTCGTACGGGTTGGTGTGACCGTCTTCAACGAGCCCCGTGATTGCTTCGAGTTGTGATTTGATCAAGTCCAGTTGTGCCGTTGCGGCGTCGAATCTTGCCGTTGCTGCAGCATTGGCTTCCGCAATCGCAAGCGATTCTTTCAATACGTTGTGATTGATTGCCGCCAAGGGATCACCGACTCTGACACGATCTCCTTCGCGAACGTGTGCGATTGCGACGATTCCAGATTCAGCGCTGGCCGCAACGGATTTTTCGATGGGTTCGGTGAATGAACGCGTGATACGTCCTTCGTGCATCTGTGCGTCGACAGATGAAGCCAAGCATGTGATCGCCAGCGTACAGGTGGCGACCCAAACAACAGGGTTGCGAAGTTGGAATGTCATTGGATTGATCTTCTGGTTGATGGTTGGATAATTTGGTTTCGCGTGATCAATCTTTTTCGATCGATTCGCGAACGGAGTCCATCCAGCGATCGCGCAAAATCATTTGCTGCCGCTGCTTGAACTTTGCTTGTTCGATTGACTTCTGAAGTGCTGCTAATTCGTTTGAGAAGTCGGCGGACTCGCCACCGGCTCCTGCTTTCCGCAGGATTTGTTTGGGAAGCGATGAATTGTGATCCACCAACAATGCATCGTCGGCGGCGACGAAGAACTGAGCCGAACCCGGTTGTCCTTGTCTGGCTCCACGTCCAATCAACTGACGATCAATCCGCGGAGACTCATTTGGACTGACCGCAATCACGTGCAGACCCCCTGCCGCCAAAGCGCGCTCATCTGGTTTGATGTCGGTTCCGCGTCCGGCCATGTTGGTTGCGATCGTGATCGCGCCGGCGATGCCAGCTTTGGAAACAATTTCCGCCTCATCACCGTCTTGGACTCCGTTGAGCAAAACGGCTTCGATATTGCGAACGCGAAGTGCTTCATCGATCTGCATGCTCTCGCGAATCGTCCGCGTGCCGATCAGGATCGGTTGATTCTTTTGGTGACGCCGCAAAACATCTTCGGCGATCGCGGCAATTTTCGATTCCGCATCGACAAAAAAGCGGGTTTGCTCGATGTGCCGTTGCGACGGACGATTGGTCGGAATCACGACGATGGGACATTTGTAGATTTCTCGGAACTCTTCAGATACCGATTGCGCCGTTCCTGTTAGGCCCGACAGCGAATCATACATTTGCAAGTAACGTTGTCGCGTTACTTGTGTCGTTGATTCGCGAGCCGGTTGCATCGGCACGTTTTCTTTGACTTCAATTGCCTGATGTAGTCCGGCTTGCCAAGTTCGATCTGGCAAGATGCGACCCGTGTATTGATCTACCAGCTGAATTTTCTCCTCGAGGATAACGTAGTCGACATCTTTTTGCAGGATCTTTTCAGCGCGGATGGCATTGGAGATGTAAGCCTTCCATGGACGAGCTAACAACAGGTCACGATGTCCGGCAATCTTGTCGTGGACTCGTTGATTCGTTTCGTCAAAGATCTCGATCGACTTTTCAGGAAGTTTTATTGTGTAGTCTTCATCTTCGATGAGCTCAGCTGCAATTTTCTTTGCAAGCTGATAAGGCACAGGATCTTGCGGCGTGTTGCCGGGCACGCTGATGATCAGAGGCGTCAGTGCTTCGTCGATCATCACACTGTCGGCTTCATCGATCAGGGAGACATAATGCTTTGTGGGCTGAATCATCTTGTGACCCTGTTCACCACCACGAATTCGACTAACGATGTCTTTCCCAAGACGAGATTTGCGTTGCTGACGCAGTTTCATTTGGTCGTGTAAATAGTCAAAGCCAAACTGGTAGCCGGGGCCATAAACGATCTGTTGTCGATAGGCAAATCGCGATGCTGATTCGTTACTTTCTTCCGGAAGCTTTCCGTGAGAGATTCCCATGCGATCAAAGATAGGAGCCAGTTCGTCGCAATCGCGGTCCGCCAAATATGAATTGGTTGTGCTAACGTGAACTGTTGGCACTTCCAAGGTTTTTAGTGCGGCGATACAACCGGTGACGACCGTTTTTCCCTCACCCGTTTGCATTTCGATGATCGCTCCGTCGCTGGCAGCACCCACGCCTTCGAGCTGAACATCGAACAATCGAAAGCCCAGTGACCGGAACACAGATTCTGCAATGAGTCCAGCGTACTGCTCTCGCAGCAATTGCTTTTCTCGCGGACTCGCATCAGCAAATAGTTCTCGAAGCTCTCCAGCGCGTTCGAGCAGAGCTGAATCGCTCATCGAAGTCGCGGCAGATTCAGATTTGCGAACAGCGGCAATCCATTGATCTTTGCGGAACTTTGGCTGGCGGAACCAGTTGAAGAACAGATTCTTGGTGCCGCTTCGTGTGATGAGATTTGGCATCGTGAACTCCCCTCTAGTTATTGGGAAGCTCTGTGAAAATTAGACATTCAGCCTTTTTAGGAGTTTTGGCGAATACCGAAGTCGAATCTTCTGATTGACGCCAAGGTGCGGCTTTTGGCGGAGCACTTCCAATCCTAAGTGAAGCGTCAGCGACTCTTGTCGGCGTGTTGCCTTGTGCGGGCTGTTGCACGTTTGACGGCCAAGTATTGGTTTCGAATGGAAGTTGCTCTGAAACACCACTCAGCGGCATTCCATTAGTCGGAACAAATTGATCCATTGGAACCGAGTCAACTGTCCGTCCTTTGTCGACGATGATGTCGCGACAACCTTGACCGTCACAAGTAGACGACACCGAAATCGATTCCGACTGCAAAAGCGTACCGTTGGCACGTTTCAAATTGATCATCGCTAGGCTGTAAGTTAGTCGCGACGTAACGTACTCTCGTTCAGCAGCAGTCACGCGTTCTTGTGCTCGCAGCAAAGACTCGAGGTTCAATGAAGAGGTTCCACTTCCGTCGATCATTCGCTGCCACCGCTGTTCAATCGTGGTGACCTCAGCTTCGGCAGCCGCCAGAGCTCTGCTTTTCGCTTTGATTTCGCGGAACGCAGTGTTCAGTTCGCGAACCGCAATGTCAACTTCTGTTTGAACTGCCTGAAGAGCACGATCGTACTCACTGCGAAGTCTGGATAGTTCGTGTTGACGTCGGCAAACGCGAGCTTTCGCAAGTCGGTTTCCTACTGGCAATTCGTATTGAACGCCAACCGAGTAGCTTGGTCGACCAACTGAAAATTGATCCGTGAATGCTCTGCCAAAATCGCTGTCGCCCTGAAGGCCCGAAGCGTAGCCTTGAGTTACGAGATTCAATACTGGCAAGAGTTCGTGTTCGGCAACTCCCAAACGTACCGATCCAGCTTTGACTTGTTGGACGGCGGCACGGACTTCTGGACGGTTCTGAAGAGCAACCTGAATTTCGTTCTGCAAATCAGTGTGGTAGTGGAACGTTGGGAGCGGCTCGACTGGAATCAACTCCATTTGATCAGAGTTACCAAGTTCTCGAGCGTTGATCATTCCGCGAAGTCGTGTTTCGGAGTTCGTGACTGCCGTTTGGGCTCGAATCAAATCTGCGCGACGACTCTCGAGAGCACTCGCTGTAAGAACCAGTTGCGTGCCTTGTGTGTCGACAGCTTGTCGAGCGGTAAGAGTTTGGAAGACTTCCTTTGTCCGCAGATACAGACGCATCTGGTGAGCCAAAACGGCTCGCTCAAGGTGAAGATTCCAATAGGCTCGCGTAATTTCCAACAATTCATCTTGCAGGGTCGCTAAAAACTCATCGTTGGCAGCTTGCGAGTCAATTTGAGCAAGGAACACGATCGCGTTGTTGTACGCTGCGCCGCGTCCACGAAGCAAAGGGTGCGTGTAGGAAACGGTAAGTTGTCCAGTCGCTTGATCGTTCGGGATGAAGAACTGCGAGTTGTTATCCTGCCAACCGAATCGCTGCGAGATATCCAACTGGCCGCCACTGCGAGTGGTTCGACGCGCTCCGCCGGTTGCCTGAAATACGTTATCGTTGAAGCGATTCTGGTTTCCGCCTACCGTCAGCGCGTTACTGACAGGTTCGCTGGTGTCGTTCCATGCAGAGTTCAAGTAGCGAACCCAATCGAAAGCAGAGTCAGCTTCTTGGATGGCAGTCTCACGGATTAGCGGATCGGTTTTCGCGATCTTGATCTGGTTTGAATTGTGTACAGCGAGATAAAGCAGCGTATGCAAATCGGCTGGCAACGGTTGCACTTCTCGGAACGAATTTTGCACGTGTTGATCCCACCAAGATGGAACCAAGGGCGTCTGAGATGCCGCCTGCGCATCTGCGTTCATTTGCTGAAACACGCTGGTTGCATTGAATTGCCTGAAATGATTCTGGGCTTTGAGCTCTCCTGCACACAACAGTATGGTCAGGAATAAGGCTGACAAAACAATCTTGAACGAGAAGGTGTGCATTCTGTGTCCCTGGGCTTGGGATGCCGATCGAACGAAACCAACGTGACTTGTGAATGAATTGAGCATTTGGGTCTGCTAGGAAGGAAAGGCGAATTCAGTTATGCGGGGTAGTGACGATTATTCTCATCGACAACAGTTTGCCGGCTTTCCAGTTAAAACGTCGCTCAGCAGGGCTAGCAAACAAAAAAGTCCGTACAATCGTTACAAGCGGAATTGATTTTGCTATCAAGAATGTAAGACTGTGCTGACCCTGACCTTTGGGGGGTGCTGATCCAGACTTTTTTGGGGTCCGATCGCGACCAGCGAGAGGCGGCTGGCATTCACGTCTTTCCCTGCTCTGAAACTAAATTCCACATTGCGGGAAGGTGATGCACACGCCCTGTATTCTTCGGGTCTGCGGCTTCGAGTTCACCTCCGGCAACCGCGTCAAGCAACTGCGTTGCATCGCGATTGGCATCTGGCTTTGAGTCATTGAGGGTCGTGGCGTGGCGTTCTGGATCAGGAGCCAGACGCTTTCGTAAGTCATTGGGCCGTTTGAGAAAGCGATGCCAGCCAGGTTTCTGCATTTGTTAGATGCAGTTCGCGTTTGCCTGCATCCATCTTTCGAGCCATGCTGCACATCATCGCCCAGCGAGGATTCCGCGACAGTTCGTCCGCGTGATTCCAAATCCATCGCCAATAGAGTCCGTCCCAAACGTCGCACCACGGAGCCTTTTTGTGGTGGCTCATTTTTCGAACGTAGGACGAGCCAGAAAAATATGGCTTGGTCGTGATGAGTCCTCCGTCAGCGTGTTGACTCATTGCGTAAACGTTGGGAACCATCACCCAGTCGTAGCTGTCGACGAACATCTCCATGAACCAACGATAGATCTGCTTTGGGTCGAACTCACAAAGAAACATGAACCCGCCCAGCACCATCAGTCGTTCGATATGATGGCAGTAACCCGTGTCCAGAATCCGCTTGATCGTGTCGTCGATCGGAACAATGCCTGTCGTACCATCGTAGAAGCTCGCCGGAATGTCACGATGATGTTTCCAATGATTTGATGTGCGCATCGTCACGCCGAGATCTTCGTAAGTCGCGCGGATGAATTCGCGCCAGCCGATAATCTGTCGGATGAATCCTTCCAGTGAGTTCAGTGGAATATCGTTCTGGTCCGCGTGCTTCAATGCTGCTTTGATGATTTGGTCGGGAGTCAATAAGCCAATGTTCAACATCGGAGTCAACACGCTATGCCAAAGCCAACTTTCTCCTTCGACGATTGCGTCTTCATAAACACCGAAATTGGCGAAGCGATGTTTGAGGAACTCTTTCAGCCATTTGGTGGCCGCCTTGTGAGACGTTGGATAGTGCAACTGATCGATGTTTCCGGGGTTGTCAGGATAGTTGGCTTCGACGTGTGTTTTCGCTTTGGTGTCGATTGAGTCAAATTTTGCTTTCGTCAGCGGCGGAATCTCACCGAGCATTTTCTTGGGGACCTTCTTTCTATTGTCTTCATCAAACGACCACTTTCCTCCCGTTGGTGCACCATCGTTGTCAACCAGAACCTTCAGTCGGCGACGCTGGGACTTATAAAAGTCCGCCATGAACCACCGTTTCTTCCCGCTGCGGTACTCCGTGTTTTGCTCACGAGAGTTCAGGAAACCCGGGTTGGGAAGGAACTCAATGTGAACTCCAAGTTGATCGCTGAATCGCTCCAATCGTTTTCGCAACATAAAGTCGACGGGCTCGATCGTCTCAAATCGTTTTGGCTTGAGCGTCTTTTTCTTGAACAGCGTTTCAAGATGAGTCTTCAGCGAGTCTTTCGAGGCATCATGTGTGAGGTAGGTTGTCTTGTAACCTCTGTCCTCAAGCATCGTTTCGTAGCGTTTCATGCTCGATCGATGTAGCCACAGTTTCTGTTTGTGAAACTTGGCGGTGTAGACCGCGTCGCCAAAGAAGAGGCTGTCCTCGATCAACACGATCCGTTTCGGATCTCGTTTTAGTCCCGGATGTTTTGCGAACAGCTGATTCGGAAAGATGAGAAGGTGCATGGATCGAAATTGGGGAGCGTTCAAGTTTAGGGTTTGGGTGTCTCAGGAATCTCCGTGAACCCAAAAGGCTGAGAACCGGTTAGAATAATCTCTCGCAACCGAACTTGTTATCCAAACCCAAAATAACCCATGTCTACTCTAGTCTGGTTTCGTCGCGATCTTCGCGTTCATGATAACTCTGCCCTGCACAGCGCCGCCAAAGCATCGGACAGCATTGTCGGGCTTTTCGTTATCACGCCCAAGCAATGGAAGGAACATGATGATGCCGATGCCAAAGTAAGTTTTTGGCTCGAGAACTTGCGTTGTCTTTCGGAAGAGCTTGAGAAGCTCAATATTCCGTTGCTGGTCGAAGTTTGCGATTCGTTTGGCGATACACCAAAAATCGTTGTCGACGCTGCGAAGAAGCATGACTGTTCGCAGTTGTTTTTCAATCGTGAATACGAAGTCAACGAACGACGGCGAGACGGACTGGTCACCGAAGCCGCAAACGTGGAAGGCATCGAAGTTCATTCCTTTCACGACCGCATCATCGTTCCACCGAGCGAGATTGAAACCAAGGACGGCCGCTTCTACGGAGTATTCACTCCCTATCGTCGCGTTTGGGACACCAAAGCGATGGACTATGCGAAAGTGCTTTCAAAACCGAAGCCGCTTAAGGTTCTCAAGATTGACCGTAGCCCGATTCCGGAATCGATTGAAGGTTTTGACTTCTCCGATGCTCGATCTGATCTGTGGGTGCCCGGTGAAGCGGAAGCCAAGAAACGATTGAAGAAGTTCGCGACGCGAATCGACGGCTACAATGATTGGCGCGACATTCCTTCGACCGCTGGGACGAGTCTGCTTTCACCCTACCTTGTTGCAGGAGTGATTTCTCCTCGCCAATGTTTGGCAGCGGCGATCAAGCACAATGGCGGTTCGCTTTCAGGAAGCGAAGGTTCAACAACGTGGATTTCCGAACTAACGTGGCGAGATTTCTATTCTCACGTGATGGTTGGTTTTCCGCGTGTATCGCGAAATCAACCTTTCAAGGAAAAGACAAACCGGATTCCGTGGCGATATGATGAATCAGATTTCGAAGCGTGGTGTCAGGGTCGGACTGGATATCCGATCGTCGACGCCGGAATGCGACAGCTGAACCAAACCGGTTGGATGCACAATCGTCTCCGTATGGTGACGGCAATGTTCCTGACGAAGAACCTGCTGATCGATTGGCGTTGGGGCGAACGTTACTTCATGCGAAAGCTTGTCGATGGGGACTTGGCTGCAAACAACGGAGGCTGGCAATGGTCGGCGTCCACAGGAACCGATTCGGTGCCATACTTTCGAATCTTCAATCCGTTCAGCCAGAGCAAACGATTTGACAAGGACGGTGCTTTCATCAAGAAGCTCTGCCCAGAACTTGAGCCAGTGCCCTCCCCTGCACTACACGATGCGAAAAAACTATCGAACGCAATCGAAGAACACGCTGTCGACTACCCCGCTTACGTTGTCGACTACAAGGAAGGTCGCGAGCGAGCGTTGGCTGCGTTTAAGTCACTCTAAGGAGTGAATGAAAACTGAACGAAGGTCAATCGACTTTGTAATGGGGGACTTTGCTGCTTGAGGGACTTGGGTATCACGAATTAAGAAAAGCCCGGACGTTTGGGCGGCGAGCTGAGTTTGTTTGGCAGTTGTAAATTTGTGACTTCGTCGGCGTTCTTTTGTTTCGCCCAAAAAATAACGCTACACTGCATAGAGTTGTTTCGAGCAATCACTTCCACGATCGCCTTCCTCAGATGACTACACAAGAGCTGGCCAATCCCTACTTTGAGCTGCTTGGAATCCCCGAGTCCGAATTGCCGGCGAATCGATATCGCTTGCTGGGCATTCCTCTGTTCACTGCGAACGAAAATGTCATTCGCAACGGAGCCGATCGGCAGATGCAGTTTCTTCGCCGCGTAGGCGGCAACAAGTATCTGGACGACGTTCAGGCGATCCTCAATGAAGTCGCCGAAGCCAAAATTTTTCTTCTCAACGACGACAAGAGAAATCCCTACGACGAACAACTTCGTGAAGGTACGAGTCTAAGCGGACTTTCTGCATTCGGTAATTCTTTGGACGTTTCTTTCGTCATTCTTGATGGCGACCGGATCGGCCAAACCCAAAGATTTAACCAAGACCAAATTCGCATCGGATCCGAACCGGAATCTGAACTGCTACTTCCCAACGTTAAGCATGAGTTTCTGGTTCGACGACATCAGGAACAGTGGGTTGTTGAGTCACCGACGAACAGGTTTTCGCTCAACCAGAGGTTCGTTGAAGATCGCGCAGTCCTCAAGTCAGGTGATGTGATTCGTTTTGGGCTTGGTTGCGAAAGCGTGCAGTTTCAAATTGGTGACTGCCAGAAACAAGTCAACTATTGGCTGGAAAAATTCCCTCATTGCCGGGTCGATCCATTGCCACACATCTTGCCGGATCCAAAGTGGAAGCGCAAACCGCAACCATCTCAAGTCCGCGTCAGTAACCAAAGCTCAACCAGCGGCTTTGTGAAAAAGACAGAAACTGAATTCAGTTTTGCAATGATTATGCTGTGCGTGGTCGTGGGCTGCACCATCGGTGCGGTGTTGTTTTATTTGTTCGTAAAAATGTCTTGAACCGTTTTGATCGAGGAGAAGCAAAATGACGACGATGCAGTTGGCGAAGTTGTCGGCGTTGGGCGAAGCGGCTTCAACACAGGCTTTCTCTACCAAAGTTGGCCAGCAAATTTACGCACTCAAACGACTTAAGCCCGAACAACATGGTAACCGTAGACTGCGTCGGCTGTTCCCGATTCTTTCTTCGAATGCCTCGCAGTATCACCATAAGCACCTTGCCCGAATCTTCCGGGTCGATGGTGATTCCATTCAGGTCTTGATGCAGCACTTCCCTGGAACGCTCCATTCAGGTGGATTCGAAGACGCCGAGGACGTTGCCAAAGTTTTGGTGCAATCGTTGAAGGCGTTACGCTATTTGCACCGGCAAAATACGCTGCATCTGAACATCAAACCCACCAACATCATGCGAGAGGAGTCTGGCAATATCCGCTTAGCCGATCCGCTATGTTTCTCGCCGGGAACCGCCGCGGGGCTTGGTATCAATCCGGACTATCGATTCTTTTCTGCAGCGCAGATAGATCCACGAAAGGCTGTCTCTTCCGCTTGCGACCTTTATTCTTTGGCGATGTCGGTCGCGATGACTCTAAACACGAGCAGTTTTGAAAGTCATGTGAAACGATGCCTCGACGTTTCGACCGAAGAGAGCGAAAAGTCTTCTTCGGTGCCCTCTCCACACTTTTCGACCAGGACAATGAAAGCTGGTAACAGTCTTGTGTCGCTCTGGAGCAATTGGCATTGCGACATCGGTCATCCGAATCCATCGGTCAGTGAATTGGATGGAAGTCTTCCTGAAGGTTTGGCCGCCGTCCTGAATCGAATGTTGGATAAAGATCCGAAGCAACGATTTCAATCTGCGGATGAAGTGCTAAAAGCGCTCTCTGATCCGGGCGTTGATCACTCGACTTCTGAGTCCGCAACTGCGGAAGAGGAATCGCGAAATTGGTCGGCCGGTGTTGAGACCGTGATGCTTGACGGTCCTTTGGCTGGTCAGGCTCGCTTTTCGGAAACCGAATTTGAAATCGAGACCACTGGTAGTCAGAATGTTGGCGAACGTGTTTTCCGCCTCGAGCCTGACGGAGCAAGTTGGTTTTTGCAGGTTCGTCCGCCGGGTCCATTTATCGTCAACAACGAACTGAAAAGCGGACGCCTTGCCGTTCAGCACGGAGACATTTTTCGTCTTGGTCCAGCGGGACCAGAAGTTCTCATTCATCGCAACGAAACTGACCCTGAACGGATCCTGTTGGCAGCCCGCGAAGCTGAAAGTCGCAGTTCGGTCAGCGAAGACTCTGTCGTTGCCGCCAATCGTTCGGGTGCATTGAACTCGAATTCTCCCGCGCCTCGCCAGCATACTCAAGCGTCGTCGCAATCGTGGTTGTCGAGCCCAGTCATGTTGGTGTTGATCACACTCGTCGCCGCAATCTCTGTTTGTGCTCTTTTGTATTTTGCTCTCGGAGGATCATCATGATCCAGAATTCGTCACAGAAGTTTCCCGTCGGTATTGATCTTGGAACCACGGAGTCAGTATTGGCGTACGTTGACGATCAAGGAAAAGTGCTCACCTGGAAACCCGAAGGTGGAAGTGCACTTCATGCGAGTGCGGTCCTTGCTGGTGGTCGATTACATGTTGGTGATCAAGCAGTCAAATTGGCCAATCGTTCCAATGTGCTGCTCGAAGGCTTCAAACGAGATATGGGGAAAAGCCATTGCGAGACTCTCGTTAATGGAATCGAAGTGCCGCCGGAGATTCTAAGCGGCTACGTTCTGGAACATCTCAAGGAACGAGCTCAAAATGACCTTGGCACGGTTCGCGACGTTGTCATTTCAGTGCCAGCCTATTTTGACGCCAAACGTCGAATGGCGACACAGGAAGCCGGACGACTTGCCGGGCTGAACGTGGTCGCGATCATCAACGAGCCCACAGCGGCATCGATCGGGTACGGCTTTCTGATGGGCTACCTTGATTCCAATAAGCCTCAGGGAGCTCAAAATCTGCTGGTCTACGATTTCGGTGGCGGAACGTTTGACGTTACGTTGCTGCGATACGCCAAAGATCGTTTTCAAACTTTGGCGACCGACGGCGATGTGCGTCTCGGTGGAATCGATCTCGACCAGCGGCTCTCCGAATACCTCGCAGATAAATTTAATGCCAGAACTGGCCTTGATCCGCGCAAAAGTGAATCGGGGTTGAAGTATTTCCTGGGTATCGCCAATGAGGTTAAGCATGGTTTGACGCACGAACAGGAATACGTTGCCAATTTGAACTTTGGAGGCAAAGCGACATCGGAGCTAATCCTGCGAGAAGAGTTCAACGGTTTGATTGAACCGTACATCGAACGTACGCTTTCGACTTGCGACGACTTGCTCTACGAAGCGGGGAAAATGAAGTGGACCGATATCAATACGATTCTGCTGGTCGGTGGAACGAGCCAGATTCCGTTCATCTCGCAGCGACTTGAATCCCTGACGGGAATTGCCCCTACATCGATCGGGAACCCTCAAGAGTTGGTGGCCAAAGGATGTGCCCTGTACGCCGCGAACCTTTCGGAAAATCATCAGGTCAATTTCGATATTACGAATGTGAATTCTCACAGTCTTGGGATTCGCGGTCGCGACGTGGAAACAGGGAAGTCGATCAACAGGATCATGGTGCCGCGAAATACAACGTTGCCGATGACGGTTACGAAGAAGTTTGTTACCTATAAACGCAATCAACGTTCGGTCAAGCTGGTCTTGCTCGAAGGTGAAAGCGAGAATCCGGATCTGTGCTACGAAGTTGGAAAGTTTCGCGTTGAGTTGAACCCTGGCGTTGAGAAAGGTGAAAAGATCGTTGTCTATTGCAACTACAACAACGATGGAACGATTCATGTTGCGGGTAAACTTGCCAACGACGATGGATCTTCCGCCAGCTTGGAGATCTCCCGGAATTTGGATGCGTTTGAATCACTTGAAGAGTGGCGAAAACGGCTGACGACGAACAAATCGAGTGACGCTTCGGACTCGTTCTTTGGCGAATCTGAGCATGACAACGATGAGGTTGTTGCTGCGATGCGAGATCTCGAAGAGCTCGACGAGATTTTTCTCAGGATTGGAGAGAGGGCAAGCGGCAATGCGCTGCCCGAAGAACTTTCTTCGCAGCAACGGTTTGCTCGATCTCTCGAACATCAGATCCGCCAAATCGAACCGTTGGTCGAACAGCTGGGAATGGAAGTCGCCAGCGCCAACGACAATCGGCAACGGCAGAAATTACGCGCTTCGATCGGACTGCTGAAGAATTTGGAAAACCAGCACCATCGAGCTTTCCGTCAAGTCATGATTTCGCTCGGGCGAAGCTGTCACGAAAACGGACTGCACACCGATGCTGCTGATGCATCGCCGGATCAAATCAAGTATCTGGAAACTTCTGTGCGGCAAATTTGGGACTGAGGATTACCTGCCGAGTAAGAAATCACCCTCCCCGTCGCTTAGTAGGAAATTGCATGGTTTGGTTTGTCCACAAATCCTAACCCGACGCGTAAGTTTTGAAGTTGCACTGTTTCGGCCCATCCCGAAGGGATTCAAGCTATTAGCCGGTGATAAGCGCAGCGTCATCACCGGATTCGGTCGATGGCAAACATGATCCCGAAGGGATCACAGCGTGCGTTTGCTGCGATCCCTTCAGGATCGAATCGTGCATTCCTTGAGTACCCCTTATCAATACAAACCCGATGCGCAAGCGAGGGATTTTTCCGAGGATTTCCTGCTCCCTCGCTTGCGCGTCGGGCTTGTATTGGAACGC
>CALLUY010000214.1 GCA_938010615.1 uncultured Pirellulaceae bacterium
TCCTTGAAGTTTTGCGTGATTTGTCGTGTAGGAACAACAATTCAACGCGCGAACCATCAATTTGGTTCGATTCTTCAAGGAATTTTTTTTGATTTCAACCCGCGTTTCAAAACGCCAAACGACTTTGCAGACAGACACTAGCTATGAGTTGTTGACCACAGGAACCGTATTCTCCGTACCGACAACGGAACGAGAAAGACGGCAAACAGAGCCAGAACTCGAAGACGTGGAAAGTCTTAGCAATGACACAAATCAGATTCCTCACCGTTCGGAACCAGTTGTGCCCGAATATAAGGAGACGGCAATCGTTGAAGATCCGAGATCGGAAGAACCCGAAACTCGAATCGAAACTGAAACCCCGATCGATGAGTACAACGGCTATTTAATCTTGGAAGCGATCAGTGCTGCAGGAATGTCAGAAGCGTTCATCGCAAAAAACCAATCCACTGGAGAAAAAGTTTTCATTAAACGTGTGAGAATTCAGTCCGCTGACAAAGTGGCTTTGGAGCGAGAAGCGAGGATCTATGAAAAGCTGCTACGACTCAATGCAAAACATGTCGCCGACGTGAAGAATTTCGTCAGGGACGACAACTACATTGGTCTGTTTATCGAGTTAGCTGACGGTGGTGATCTTGAGGACTTCGTTCAAAATGTGTCGGAAGGTCAAGGACTTAACGCCGCTGAGGCAAAGCAAATTGCTTTGGCAGTAACTAGAGCCATTGGCGAACTGCACGCGAACGACATTGTTCACCGAGACATCAAGCCTAGAAACATTCTGAAGTTTGGTGATACGTGGAAAGTGGCGGATTTCGGGATTGCGAAAAATCTGTCTCGGCTGATAACGAAACAGACGATGCAAATGCGAGGCACTCGAGGATACGCTGCCCCTGAGCAGTTTGAAGGAGCGGAAGCTCACCCGAGTGCAGATATTTACTCTTTGGGTAAGACGCTTGCGTTCCTAATCACTGGTCAAACCGATGTCGATATGGTTCCCTACGAAGGTTGGCGGAATCTGATTCGAGACTGCATTGGAAATTCTCCAGATTGCAGGCCATCAATCGAGCAGGTGTTGGCAGAAGTTGAATCTTTTACTGGCTAAGTGGGGGTGGATCGGTTTGGCAGTGGCGATGCAAATAAGCCGATCAATCAGCCAATACTGCGGTAGAAGCTCTCAAGGCTGGAGCAAATTCGCTGCGATTGAGGGATATCTGCCTGCGACGGGGTGCGACGAAGCGAAGGTGCCAAGAACGGCCACGAATGAAAAAAGGCCCCAGAAAACTGGGGCCTTTGCGAATTCTTGCACTGATTTGCGAGTCAGTGCTTTAGCTCCCCCGGCAGGGCTCGAACCTGCGACAAATGGATTAACAGTCCATTGCTCTACCAACTGAGCTACAGGGGAGTGTTGGGTTTTTGCGGATAACCGCTCAAACCGACGCGACAGTTTAGGCCAAGTTTTTCGCACAGGCAAGGCCGACTTTCCACGGTTTTATTGCTTTTTTGCGGTCCCTTGGACTCAAGATGGCGATCCAGAATTCTGGACGCCTTCGTCAGCAAAAAGTTCGCTGATCAGCACGTTTATCGCTCGAATTTCGACGTTAGTTCCAATCGGAACAACATGATTGAATGCCCATCAAATACGAAACATATTGGGGAACAACCCAACGCCGTGAAGAGTTTCCAGACGGCAAAAAGCAAGGCCTGCATTTTTCGCAGTGGCTACCCGAGGCCTTACGGCCAACGGCTCACTTGCCTGCTTCGAATTGAAAAGTGAGCCGAGACGCGTGAGCGTCCGGGTGTCCTCCCAGAAAACGAGGCGTAAGATGGAATTTCGGCATTCGAAAAACTCTTCACGGCGTTGGGAACAACCCCCGCAATCGCCACTAACGCAGCCTTCCTGCGTCGAGATTGACTTCAGGTTTGGACTTTACCAAATGCATCGCGTAAGATCGCCAGGCTTTTGGGGACCGCCGTCCAAGGATCCTCCTTGCCTTCGAACTCAAGTGAAACATAGCCTCGGTAGTTCGCAGCCTGACATATTTTCGCAATGCGGTCGTAGTCCATGTCGAGGTCGTAGTACACGCCGCCACCGTGATAAGTTTTAGCTTGCATGAAGACGGCCTCCGGCGCGAGCATTTCCAGTTGCTCGTAACGTCGTTCGAAAAAGTTGCCGCTGTCCATCGTCACGCGGAGCCATGGAGAATCAACGGCCTTAACGATCCTTAGTACACCTTCGGCAGTGCGGCCGAGACCCCAGTGATTCTCCAGTCCCATCACGACTCCGCATTTTTCGGCGGTTGGAATGCACTGCTCGAACGCATCAATGACCCACTTGAACCCTTCGTCATCGGTGCAGTTTGGCAAACGGGGCTCGATGCCTTTGTTGTCCATCAGCGTTTCAAAATTCTTCGACGTTCCCCATCGGCCTGTGTTGACGCGGATCGTTGGAATGCCAAGCTTGTAAGCCGTTTCGATTTGTTCGATCGTGAGCTTAATGTTTTTGTCACGGTACTCTTTGTCTGGACGCACAAAGCCCTGATGGGTTGACATGCCACACAGGTCGAGTCCGTTCACGAAAGCTTGTCGCTTGAGCTTTTGCAGGAAGCTATCGGAAGTGTCTTCCATTTGGACCAGTAAAAGTTCAACGCCATCGAATCCCAATTTTGCCGCTGCGTCGATGCACTGGGGCATGGTCAGCTTTGAACCATCACGGAATGTGAAAAACGAATACGTCGAAACGGCGATCCGATTGGGAACAAAAGCGACTTTCGTTTTCGCGTCCTGAATCGGTTCAGGCTCACCCGGCTGGTTGGCGTTGGAACGACTGGAAGCGATTGCAGTTGAGGCTGCCGCGGCGGCAAGAAATGTTCGACGTTTCATGGTGAAGTCCCGTTTCTTGATGGAGTTTCCTTTACGGCCGATTGTAATCTCTTTCGGGATTGCCAAAAACAAGCCAATCTCTTCCAATCTCAAACCCGCAACATAGAAAGAAACTTCTCCTGAACGCGCAAGCCTCAATTTCAAACAAGCAGCCCGAAACAGTACCCAATCAGAAGTTGGGATTGGCGACAGCGATCGGCGCGCAAGTTCTCTGGGGAGTTTTCCCAGCGTACATCAAGCTGTTCCAGGGAGTCATTGCTCCGATGGATTTAGTTGCCCATCGAGCTGTGTGGTCATTCGTGTCGTTGGCGATTTGGCTGGCGGTGACTTCTCGCTGGAAACCAAAACGCGATCGGAGCGACCCATCGCTCTTACAGCGACTGTTCAGAGATTCAAAAACGATTGGCACCGCTTTGATCGCAACGGTCATGATTGGGATCAACTGGCTTACGTTTGTTTGGGCGGTCAGCAATGATCATGCGATCGATGCGAGCCTCGGCTACTACATTTGTCCTCAGCTGGTTGTGTTGTTGGGCGTTGTGTTTCTGCGGGAGCGTTTGACGATGCTTCAGTGGACGGCTGTTGTGTTGGCGACGATTGGCGTATCGATCATGACGTTGTCAGCGCAAAGCGCAATTTGGATCGGGTTGCTGGTCGCCGTTGCGTTCGCATTTTATGCATTGATCAAGAAGAAGACGGAGCTGTCCGCGGTCGAAGGTCTGACGATGGAAACCGGGTTCATGCTTTTGCCTGCGATCGCGTTTCTGGTTTGGAGATTCGCAATCGATGGGGCTACCGTCATTCCGGCTTCCATGTCGCTGGCGTTGGCACTGCTGTGCTGCGGCGTGTTTACGATCGCGCCGCTGTTGCTGTATGCGATCTCCGTCAAGCACATCAAACTTTCGACGGTTGGTTTACTTCAGTTTGTTGGGCCGACAATTCAGTTTTTCCTTGGTGTCTTCGCGTTTGCTGAACCAGTCGATGCAACTCGGTTTTTTGGATTCGTGTTCGTCTGGATTGGTGTTAGTGTCTATCTGTTTGCACTTCATCGCCGCTCCATCGCAGAGTCGAAAGCGGAATAAATTCGGTTCGGCCGATTGATTTGAGCTGCGATTTAGCGAGGTTTTCAAACTCAAAATCTATTTTGCCAATATCTCCCCGGCTCTGACGAAAACAGGGCGAATAAACAATTTGTCCCGGAGGTGCGATGAAAAACGATTTGTTGAAACAACCGTCGATTTTGGAAAAGCCGTACAAAGCGATCAATGGATGGGGAGTGCTCGCTGGTTCACTTGGGATGATGACACTGTCGGTCGTCATATTCATAGCAGGTGTCAACGCTGAGAGTGGACTTCTGATTGTCCCTGCGATTGTTCTTTTCGTTGCTGCGTTCTTGATCGGTTGCGGGCTCGTAGCGATCCAGCCCAACAGCGCGAGGGTGCTGTTGCTTTTTGGCGACTACAAGGGAACGATTAAGGAATCAGGTTTCTATTGGGTCAATCCGTTTTTCAACAAGAAAAAAATCTCGCTGCGGATACGGAACTTCGAAACCGGTTCGATCTACACACCTGAAAAAAAAGATGCTGCCGGCACGATCGTCGCGCAGAAATCGAGAACAGCCGGGCGTCCTTCGAAAGTAAATGATCGCGATGGCAACCCGATCGACATTTCGGCGATTGTGGTTTGGAAAGTTGTCGATACTGCGGAGGCATTGTTCGAAGTCGATGATTACCAAGACTTCGTTCGCGTACAAAGTGAAGCGGCTTTGCGGGTCCTGGCGACTCGCCATCCATACGATAGCGAAGATCACGAGGTCTCGTTACGAGGCAGCACGACGGAAGTTTCTGAGCAGCTGGAGCACGATATTCAGGAGCGTTTGCACAGTGCGGGCGTGCAAGTCATCGAAGCTCGAATCAGTCACTTGGCCTACTCGCAGGAGATCGCGGCGGCGATGCTTCAGCGTCAACAGGCCTCGGCGGTCGTTGCGGCTCGAAGTAAAATCGTTGAAGGCGCCGTCGGTATGGTGAAGATGGCACTGGACCAATTGTCCGGCGAGAACATTGTCGAGCTCGATGACAAGAGCCGAGCACAGATGGTGTCCAACTTGCTGGTGGTTCTGTGTGGCGATCGACATGTTCAACCGGTCGTTAGTGCTGGCGACAGTTAGAAACTGGCCGGATTGGCAACAATTCGAAAGCGCGAGGTGTATCAGCAATCGGCTGCTGCACCTCGCTTACGCTTTTTGAAGTTGCACTATCCCGAAGGGATTCAAGCGATTAGCCGGTGATAAGCGCAGCGCCATCACCGGACAAAGTCGAATGCAAACATGATCCCGAAGGGATCACAGCGGGCGGTTGCTGCGATCCTTTCAGGATCGAATCTTGCACGCTTTTAGGTTCCGGAGGTGGTCGCTGCGCTCGACCTCCGGCTAATGGCTGAAATTCCTTCGGAATAAAAACCACTGCAACTTCAAGACTCACACTCCAGGTTATCATCTAGCAAAACCCGACACCTCAACCAATCACCATGGCCAAAAAGAAACCCAAGTTCTACGTCGTCTGGGAAGGCCACACTCCTGGCGTCTACAAAACTTGGCCTGAATGCCAAAATCAGATCGCGGGTTTTTCAGGATCGAAATACAAATCGTTTCCAACTTTGGCCGCGGCCGAGAAAGCCTTCACCGAGCCCGTCGACGAGCATTGGGGCAAGTCTGATGGAACGAAGAAGTCCAAATCGAAAACGCCGAAGCGAACGTTGGAAGAGCTAAAAGAGATGGGCGTCGACTTGACCGCACTCGCGGTCGATGCCGCTTGCAAGGGGAACCCGGGGCCACTCGAGTACCAAGGTGTTGAAATCGAAAGCAACGTGAACCTCTTTCACCAAGGTCCCTTTCCTGATGGCACGGTCAACATCGGAGAATTTCTGGCGATCGTGCATGCGTTGGCGCTGCTCAAACATGGAGGCCACACGGATCGAGTGATCTACTCTGATTCGCGAATCGGGATGAGCTGGGTTAAGGGCAAGAAATGTAAAACGAAGCTGACGCAAACGGTTGCCAACAAGCAGTTGTTTCAACTTATTGCCCGAGCCGAGAAGTGGCTGAAAGAGAATCCGGTTGAGAATCCGATTCGAAAGTGGGAGACGAAACTCTGGGGAGAGATTCCAGCGGACTTTGGAAGGAAGTAGGTCTGCGTTAGTTCTAGGTACTGTTTGACAATTCCAGTCAAAGCCAAAAAGATTCACTCGCTTGCGCTTTTTGATGTTGCACTACTTCGAGCCCATCCCGAAGGGATTCAAGCTATTAGCCGGTGATAAGCGCAGCGCCATCACCGGATTCTGTCGAAAGCAAACATGATCCCGAAGGGATCACAGCGGGCGTTTGCTGCGATCCCTTCAGGATCGAATCGTGCATTCCTAGGGTTCCGGAGGTGGTCGCTACGCTCGACCTCCGGCTAATGGCTGAAATTCCTTCGGAATAAAAATG
>CALLUY010000215.1 GCA_938010615.1 uncultured Pirellulaceae bacterium
CGCATGCGAACCGTGGTCATGATCGTGGTCGTGATCGTGATCGTGGTCGTGATCGTGATCGGCTGTCGCGGTCTTTGTAGATCCCGTTTCGCAGCCAGAAAAAGTGACGGTGCAAAAACAGCAGACTGCCAACAAGGTTAAAAGGTGTCCGATTTTCATTTCCTGGCCTCAAAGGTTCAACTAAATAAACGTGGATACATTATAGGAGCTACGAGAACGATTCATAAGTAGTTCAACTAAATGTCTGGGTATCGATCCAAACATTTAAAGATACCGTCCGCGATGCTAATTCAATAGCGGATCACTCGGGAAATTGCGAATGCCAGTCAAATTCCTGATCGATTCCGCACCATACCGGCGAATCGAACGCTCCCACATCTGCGAAGGATCAGAAAAAATCTGATCCGGCTCGCCCTCAACAACAAACCAAGTCCCGCGATCAATTTCGTTTTCCAGTTGTCCCGGCGTCCAACTCACCGCTCCCAAAACGATTCGAAATGGGGAGCCGGCATGATCGAGATCCAAATTGCTAAGCTCCTCGATTGCTTCTTTCTGAACCGAAACAAACAGACCGCCTTGAATTTCAACTTCTGCCAAATCCTGCTCCCGATGTATCGCCAAGACGGGGCCTTGGACTGGTCCGCCAGCGACCAACTTCTCTGCTGCGAACTGCGGACGATCGGTAACTTGTTGCCACGCCAATAGCATCTCCGGACTGGCGGGACGGTTCAATACGACTCCAAACACACCTTCGTGCGTGTCCTGCAAAACGAGGATCACTGCCTCGCTGAACGGAAAGCCGACTGGAACATAGGGCGTGGTCACCAAAAGCTTGCCGACCAGACTTTTCTCATTAGGGCGATAAGATGCGAATCTGTTTTTGGTCATGTTTGATCCACTGGGGTCTCGATTAGCGAATTCAGGTTTCAGAACCGCTTTCAATACTTAACCGAAAGCAACCCGCATGCCGAAACAGGAGAATGGCGAAAACATTCCGCAATACCAAGGATTTACCGGTTTGAGCAATTGGATAAGAAGATCAAATTCCAGCCTAAGTGTCGCAGTTTGATCTTCCGATTCTCAGCTCTGCCAAATTGTCTCGCCAGTAAACGACCAAGCTTTCACGACCTCGATTACCCTGTCGCTTCGAGGTTGTGAATTTTTAACCCACAAGGACATCATCCTTCGTCTGGGCCCAGAGGGCACTTCACGGAAGTTAGTACTTAGACATCAAGTCATCGTGACGCCAAGCATCAAGCGTGCCGACGTTTCCCAATGTACAACGTAGCACGGCGGTCTCCGCCGTAGGCATGCAACAAACGGTGGGGACCACCGTACATCGTAGCACGGCGGTCTCCGCCGTAGACATGCAACAAACGGTGGGGACCACCGTACAACGTAGCACGGCGGTCTCCGCCGTAGACATGCAACAAACGGTGGGGACCACCGTACATCGTAGCACGGCGGTCTCCGCCGTAGACATGCAGCAAACGGTGGGGACCACCGTACAACGTAGCACGGCGGTCTCCGCCGTAGACATGCAACAAACGGTGGGGACCATCGTACATCGTAGCACGGCGGTCTCCGCCGTAGACATGCAGCAAACGGTGGGGACCACCGTGCTACGTTGCGGTCAGCGCGAGGCTGTGAATCGCGGCTAGAGACAGAATTTGTCGCGTAAAAGCATTCTCAGCCCAAGAAGCCACGACCGATAAGAAGTAACGCCCACTAAATTCCGCGACGATCTCCCAGAGGAAGGGTGTTCAAAAATCCACAGTCGCTTCGCGAGCCAAACGAACTTCTTCGGCGGCGCTTGGGCGAAAATAGATTGGCTCAATGGTTAACACATCATCAAAATCGCCCGCCTCTAGCCGCCGATGCGCTATCGCTGCGAGGCCATTGGCGTCGCAGCTGGCCGTCGCCGCGTCGGGCAACATGACTTCCGTTTTCGATTCGATCATTTCAGAAAAAAGCGCCGCACCGGATCCCGTGACATCGTCGCCTTTCTCCAGCAGATCGACGATTGCTTGCCGCTCGAACAAGGACTGAAGCGTGACAACCTTCAATTCGTCATCCTCAGCAACCTCAAACTGAGACGCGAACACCTGACGACGTTGAGCATTCGTCAACGACCAAATTTTAGTTCCAGCTTTCAAACCTCTTGAACGACGCAGCTTTTCCGCAGCGACTTCCAGCGAATTTACAACGATGACCGGAAGCTTCCACGCGTAGCACAACATTCGAGCCGTCACGACGCCGACCCTTAACCCCGTAAAAGTACCTGGACCGTTGGACAAGGCGATCGCCGCAAGTTGACTCGATTCGACGTTCGCTTCCTTCATCACAGCCTGAATCATGGACACTAACGCCGTTGACTTTCCGATCTTGTCGTCCTTGGAGAACTGCGCCAGCCAAGCGTCAGAGTCAATCTGGGAAAGTGCTTTGTGGTCAGAGGAAATGCTGACCGTGGCGACACGTTCCGAACTGTCGAAACTTAGCAATAGAGGTGTATTTTTTGTAGATTCTGCCATTCTTGCGAAACATTCTGAAATGGTTGTCACGTGCGGGTCGGAACCATTTCGGTTTGGATCACCCTATTTTTCGCGACGCCTTATGTTAAACTGAGTTCGTCGGACTCGACACCAGTTATTCCCACCTTCATCTCTTTTAGACGCAAACGCTACGTCGATATTCAGGCTTCTATGAAACGGGCAATCATAAGCGACATTCACGGAAATCTGGAAGCTCTCAAGGCCGTTCTGGAAAAAATTCGTGAGCTCGGAGTATCCGACATCGTTTGTCTTGGCGACATCATCGGCTACGGACCGAATCCGGCCGAGTGTCTGGACCTTGTAATCGAGAACTGCGGTTTGACGATTCTTGGTAATCACGATCAAGCTGCGATCTTCGATCCGGAAAGTTTTAATCCAGTCGCAATCAAAGCGATCTTTTGGACACGCGAACAACTCGAAGCAGATCGGTCGGCAAAGGGCGATCGCCGCTGGGACTTTCTCGGTGAACTTCCTCGGCGACACGATGAAGGAAAGTATCTCTTTGTTCACGGTTCTCCTCGTGATCCTACGAACGAGTACGTGTTCCCGGAGCATGTCTACGAAAAAGAACTTCTTGCGCACCTCATCAGTCGATTCGAGCAATATTGCTTTCAGGGTCACACTCACATCCCGGGCGTGTTCCTCGAAAGTGGCAAGTTCATTCGCCCGCATGAATTGGATTACAAGTATCAGCTCGGCGATGAAAAATGCATGATCAACGTGGGCAGCGTTGGACAGCCACGCGACGATGACGCCAGAGGATGCTTCGTGGTGCTCGATAGCGAAGAAAACACGATCGAATATCACCGCGTCGAGTACGACAATGAGTCGACCCGTGATAAGATTTTAAACATTCCAGACCTTGATGATATGCTTGGCAATCGTCTCATGAGCGGTCGTTAATCAAGTCAACGACTTGGTAACTTACTAGAACACGTCCAATTGAATCAGCGACAGTGACACGACGAGCCATCATCAGTGACATCCACGGGAACCTCGAAGCGCTCACTTCGGTCCTCGCAGACATCGAGCGTGAAAAAGTCGATGAGATTTTTTGTTTGGGTGACGTGATCGGCTACGGTCCGAATCCTCGCGAGTGTATCGACCACTGCCGCAATTTTGCACTGACTCTGTTGGGCAACCACGACAACGGAGCACTGTTTGATCCCGATGGTTTCAGTTCCGGTGCGGAGAAAGCCATTTTTTGGACGCGGCAACAGTTGGAAGATCCATCGATCGACGGCGCTGCCGAACGCTGGGACTTCCTGGCTAAGCTTCCTCGCACGCATCGCGTTGAACCGTTCATGTTTGTTCACGGTTCTCCTCGTAGTCCGCTCAATGAGTACGTTTTCCCGGAAGACGTTTACAACACGCGAAAGATCGAACGGATCTTTGGCTTCATTCATCAGTATTGCTTTCAAGGCCACACTCACGTGCCGGGCGTCTTCACGGAGAACTGCCGATTTTATTCTCCGCAGGAAATCGGCAATAAGTATTCACTCAATGAGCAGAAGGTCATGGTGAACGTCGGCAGCGTTGGACAGCCCCGAGATGGCGATCCGCAAAGCAGCTACGTGATCGTCGATGAGAAAGAGATTGAGTTTCGTCGCGTGCCTTACGACCCTGAAATCACTCGTCAGAAAATCCACAACGAACCCGGCTTGGATAATTTCTTGGGTGACCGGCTGATCGAAGGCCGATAGTCCGTGGTTGCGGCTTCCAGCCGCAGCATCTTCACGCGGAAGCTCCGTGGTTGCGGCTTCCAGCCGCAGCATCCTCACGCGGAAGCATGAAAATTGGTCAATCGCAAATAAGAAATTCTGTTCAACGCCAAAACGCTCGCCATCATTGCAATGACTGCGGCTAGAAGCCACAACCACGATTGCGAATGACTGCGGCTGGAAGCCGCAACCACGATTGCGAATGACTGCGGCTGGAAGCCGCAACCACGACTACTCTGCTGCAGTCCACTTTCCGTTGTGGCAATCCACCTTCGCCCAATACGGATGCAAACGATCGCCTCTGCGACGAACGTCCTCAAGGATGACTCGTGTTGAGGCAGCCACCACTTGGCGAAACTTCCCACGCCCCGAAATCCAGATCTCATCCTCACCGTCTTCAAAGTTCACGAACTCCGGTGCCAACCACAACGTCATCCCAACGCCCGCCTTCGATGGCTTGAGTACGAACTTGCAGGTTTTATCTACCTTTGGCTTCAACTCGCCTTCAATCACCAGCCGTTTGAGCGCCCCGTCCTGCCAAAGCTGCGGCCACATCGTGTTCTGCAATGGAAAACCATGCAGCTCCAGAAACCAAAAGTAATTGTCCCACGGCCGAAGCGAATTGGCGGTGAATTGAAATCCTGTCGGGTCAGGCAACCGACGACGCTGAAACTCCATCCACTCGAACATCGATTCAATTTCGTCTGGAAAACTATCGTTGCCCAATCGCCCTATGTACTCGACCAAAATCAGATTCACATATCGATTCGATTTCAGCCACTGGTTCCAAGTCACGACGTTCGGCTCCTGCGTGACTCGATCACCTTCTCCCATCACAGCATAAATCGATAGCGGAATATTTCGATTTTTGGCGTGCACTTTCGCATACTTTTCGATCTTGCCGCCGAACGTGATCAACCCCGCAAAATGCTCCGGATGGGCCAAACCAATATCGTAGACCAGACTCGCTCCGTTTCCGTTTCCATGCAAGAACACCCGATCTGTATCAACGGAAAACTTTCGAAAACAGGCTCGCATCGCCCTGAGCACTGTCGCATGCTCGCGAACTGAATAGGCCGGCACGTTTTGACCGGGATTGGCCCATTGAACACTCGCCACGATCACTCCATTGCGAGACGCCCGACCAACGCGACCAACATTTGCCACGTAGGCGCTGCTAAACATATTCAGTTGATCTTCAACGGTCGTGCTGAAATTCGGCAGCGTAAGCATCAGCGGATATCTTTCGTACGGGTCGTATTCAATCGGCAAATGAACCGCGACGCGAAACACCTCATCCCGTGGCCGAGCCGGTGTGCCGGGCACCGTGACCGTGAACTCAATCGGCTTCTCTCCGGTATAGCCCGCCAGCGCCTGATCGTGTTCGATTGGCTTCATTTGAGCCAGCATGTTGGCGACAAACTTTGGTGTTCCCGCCTCAAACTCCTTCAGCTTTTCGATGGCCGCATTTCGCTGCGCTTCGTTGCCGCTGGCGAGGTAGTCCCGAATCAGATTTCGCACGGTGAACATTGATTGAGTCACCGCAAAGTTCGGCGTCGCGTTGTTGCTTCCCAATAGCCAACCACTGATCGCGAGGGCAACTTTCTGTTCGTCCTTTTGCGTCGCATCAGCGGCTTGTACGAGGTAACTGTCCAATCGCGAAACGTTCGACGGAGAAAGCTCTGACTCCAACTCTGCCAAAAACGCTCCCAACATCGTCTGCTGCTGGTCCGTCGGGGAACCAGATCCTTGATACTGCTTGACCAGCTCCTGAACTTTCAGCCGGACGTCTTTGACTTTCGATTCATTCTTGTTCAGACCGTCGAGTATGTCTTGTAGTTCGATCAACACATTGGACGCTACGCCTTCCTTGTTCATGTGAACCCCGGCGAGGCCTCGTGCGACATCCGTTTGACCATTGCGAACGCGTAGCTTGATCTCACGCAGGACTTGGCGAGCCTGACTCTGTCGGACTTTCTGCCGGTCTCGTTCGACTTGATCTTTGCTGCCGGGGAATCGACGTTCGATCAGATCAAGCTCCTTCAAAGCTTCGCCGTATTGCTGCGCCTGCAAAAAGTAGCCGAAGATGTCTTGGTATTCCGACGGGCTATTGCTATTGGATATCTGGTTGTGGAGCAACTTCCTGATGATGTCCACCGGAACCGACCCCGTCCCGATGCTCATCTTCAACGAAGTTTTTGGCCCGGCACTTTTAAGCGTACTCAGCTCCACGTAGGTTGGAGTGATCTTCGTGATGCCCTGAACGAATGTTTTCCCAGTATATTTCGGCGTCGAGGCATTAATTTCACGGTGCCCGTATTCATTGAACCTGTTAGCCCAATTTAGGATCCCAACGTCGGCCTTCTTTTCGATTGCATCCTGCCAGATCGGAAATTCAATCACGGGCACCCTAGTCGGAACGGGCTCTTCGTTGACAAGGTGGTGCTTACTGATGAAGACACGTCGAAGACCATCGTCAACCACATAACAACTCGAACCGATGTCAGCAGCGACTTTCTGCACGCTGTATCCGTTAACGGGAAACATCTGCCCGTCGAATCGGTACCCCGATTTCACGTTAACGGCAACCGGCAAATTCCGCTGTGCCCAAAGATCAGCTGGACAAGACGCAAACACAACCAGCACCAACGATACCGCGATCAGCATCAGCGCATTTGAAGATTTCTGTCCCAAAGCCATCATACCGTTCCTCTTTTTCTGCCCCGTTCTCCATTATATTGTATCGGATCAATCTAGGAGCGAAGCCATCGAAAACGAGCCAGACAACTTACCGGTCCGCGAACACCACATTTGGGTTTCCCGCCGGCTAATCTATGGACAAGCCGCTTTGCTGGGCGTTTCAGCGGCTACATTTTTCATGTTGGGCATGATGGTCGGTAATTTGACGTCGTCCGCGAGTTCAAACGGAATTCCAATTCAGAAAACTCAGTCGTACGCAGAAGATTGCCGAGTCTCAGGTTTGGTGACGTATCAGAAAAATGGAAATGAGTTTCCCGATCAAGGAGCGGTCGTCTTATTGTTTCCGAGAAAGGGGACACCTGAGAAACGGCAAGCCCTAGGCTTGGTGATGCCCAACACTTTCGTCGCATTGGACAATCCGACGATCGAAGCGATCCACAACGGTGGCGGCGCGGTTGTTCGAGCTGACTCAGATGGGAAATTCGAAGTGTTGGTTGATCTGAATCGGGAGTACCGTCTGCTGGTCGTTTCCAAAAACCGTACTCCGAAAGGCACCTTACTGACCGAGCCTCAGCAGAAGATGCTGGAGGCTTGGTTTGCTCCCGCGGAGAAGCTCGTCCGCGACAACGATTTTCAATGGCGGGACGTTAGCGGAAATGCCGAGCGTGTCGATGCGGGCGTCATTGCTTTTGAGTAGCAAGCAAGAGTCGAATCCATTTTGACAAACCGATTGTGGTCGACAAACGCAATGATGATTGAAACTAACTCTTATTGGACAACTTAGCTTATGCCAATTCCGAATTTCACTGACGATGAGCTCTTCCTCATCAACTTCACAAAGTCTTCCTCGGCCAACACCCAATCCAATTCTTACATGTGGGGATACTTGGTTGGCGGAGCCGTGCTTGCCGGTTTCGGCGCCTACCAATCCAGCGTGCCGATGATTCTAACTGCATTCATCCTCGTTTGTGGCTTTCGCATCTACGAAGAAATGTTTCAATCCAAGTGGATTCCATTGTGGCGCTCGATCATCGAAAAATACGAAACGGCGGCAATGGGTGACGTCGAAGCGGATTCGTAGTTCACGATCACGGTAATTAGATTAACGCGGACATGCCTAAAGGCATTCACTACGAACATCATGCGACTACAACTGATGCCAAACGTCTTCCGGCATGGCCATCGGAGCCTTGACGATGTTGAGGCGATTCAAATACTGAATGACGACAGGTAAAGCGCGGTCCGGCATCTCGAAATCTTCGTCCCAGGCAGTCGCCGAAAACCACATCTCCGTATCGTGCGGATCCAATTCGTAACGCTTGGCAATGATCTTGACGGCGTCCTCATTGGCGACCAATTCGGTGCAATGTCGGTTGAGTACTTCAAACATCGCTCGTAGTTCTTTGCCGTGCTTTTCAAGAACGTCTTGGCGAACGCAAATCACAAACGCCGGCCAAATGGTTTTGCGAACTCCTACCAAGCGGAATTCTCCATTGTCCACGTACGGCGCAGTCGTCGCCTTCTCCCAAAAGAATACTTCTGCGTCACCGTTGGCAAGTGCTTTGCGAGCACCTTCGAGACCGCCGACGATTTCAAACTGAGGCGAATCAGAATCCCAACCACGCTCAGCTGCGTCCACGATCGACATCAAGTGAGAACCTGAACCCTTGCGACTGATGGCGTACTTGCGTCCTTCGATTTGACCGATGGTTTCGATTTTTGAATCGGCCGCAACATGGATGCCCCAAACCAAAGGAGTTTCAACGAACGTCTTTACGATCCGGGACGGGTTCCCTCGCAGGATATCAGCGACGGCACCTTGGGTCAGCACGACGGCGATGTCTGATTTGCCTTGACGGAGCGACTGCATCATCGCGCCGGTGCCGCCAGGAAAATCCGTCCAATTGACTTCGAATCCGGCGTCGGCAAAAGCACCAGACTCGATCGCCATATGCCACGGGAAATTAAAGTGCTCGGGAACCCCGGCAACGTTCAGTTTCAACATAAAAATCACTCGGAATCGAACGTATCAAATGTGTCGCGCAGCGGAACCATTAGCCGAATCGCTCGTCGCGAACTTCCTTGGAGCGAGAAAACAACTCAAACAACTTTTCAGAATCGCCGGTTTCGATCAACTGCTCGAGCGAATTCAGTTTTTCGCGGTACAGTGACGTCATCTCCAAAATCGCATCCCGATTGTACATGCAGATGTCTCGCCACATCGTCGGATCGCTGGACGCGACGCGTGAAGAATCCCGAAAACCACCCGCCGCGAATTCGAATATTTCGCTCACGTAAGTCGTTTTGGCGACGGTTTCTACCAATGCATAGGCCAAAACGTGAGGCAAATGGCTGGTCGCGGCAAGGACTTGATCGTGTTGATCGACTTTTAGAGTTTGGACGTTGGCGCCGCAGGCTTGCCACATTTTGGTGACCGTTGTGACCGCTGTTGCATCTGTCGTTTCGATCGGAGTCAGAATGACTTTATGGTCGACGTAGAGTGTCGCGTCGGCGTATTCGACGCCGCTCTTTTCACGGCCAGCGATTGGATGGCCAGGCACGAACCGATCCGGCAGTTGGCCCAACGCACTAATGGCAGAACTGACGACCGAACTTTTGCAGCTTCCACCGTCGGTGATGATCATTTGGTCCGTGATACAATCGCGAATTGAGCTGAGCACGGGCTCGATTGCGCCGACGGGCGTTGCGAGGAAAATAAGGTCGGCGTTTTTGACGGCTTCGCAAGGATCAAGCGTCCACGAATCGATGACGCCAAGTTCCTGAGCTCGTTTCAGATGATTCTCGTTGCGACTGCAGCCGACAATCTGTTTGCAGAAAGATTTTTCTTTCAATGCCAGCGCCAGCGAGCCTCCGATTAGGCCAACACCAAAGATACATATTTTTTCCATGCGTGGATTTTATCTGGAGAAAGCAAAATGCTCTACGGGTGGACTGGACGTGACTATACAAGCCCGAAGCGCAAGCGAGTGAAATTGCATGGTTTGCGTTTAGGGGCAAAGCCCCGTTCCTTGCCTAGCCCAGCCCATCGGGCTGGGACTTAGATTCCCCCGATTATTTTAGGACCAAAGGTCCGGCAAGTTGCTTCGGTTAGGGCGCACATGCGCCGCAACTGGTCGGGCTTTCAGCCCTAAGTGATCGTCCAACGCAA
>CALLUY010000216.1 GCA_938010615.1 uncultured Pirellulaceae bacterium
CGCAAAAAACCGGAGCAATTGCTTCTCGATTGCCTGTCTTCCTAAGCTTACCAGTTTGCCCATGTTGCGCTTTCGTGAAAAACGACTCGATCGGAACAGATTTGTCAAACGTTAAAGAGTCCTCAAGCCGAATAGAGAACTACCTAGTTCTTTCGGGGAACTGAAAGTTTGTAATTCGTGATTTGCTTGTTGAGTCAAATGGCTGCTGATTTCCAAAAACTTGCCACAGAGCCTCTCGTATGGGTTGGTGCCGCTGTACTTTGTGTGCCTCTGTTCGCGTCCGGCATGCTAAACGACCTACGCGAACGAATAACTTTCGGCGAAGCGGTGAGCATGAATTCAGCTGTCCGCACAGAAGGTACGGAGATCGCCCTAGCACCAATAACACAAGATTCTGTCAAATCTGATTGGAAGGAACCGAGCGTTCCGTCGTTGCCGTCGATCAATTCGATACCTGGTGCTGACGAGGCAGAGCGGCTTGAAGCTGAGTTGCTAGATTCAGCCGTCGCCTCTCTGCCAACAACGAAACTGGGCATCAATTCCTCTCTCGATCCCGGATCACTTCTCCCGGAAGCGGAGTTCTACGGACAGAAGGATCTGGACGAAAAGGAATCGAAAACGGACGAGTCGACATCAAACGAACAGGGCGAGCAAGACGAAGAAGAGCCCGAATTCGATTTCCTGTTTGGTGACGAACCGGAGACGGAGCAACCTAAAGGGGCTGTATCCGAAGAGTTGAAAACAAGAACGCCGAAACCGAAAGATTCTCAACTGGAAGAGCCGCCATCAGAAGAGCCAAAGATTGCCAAAAATGATGACGCGACGAATCCTTCAGGAACTCGAAAAGACGAACCGAATGACTTCCTGTTTCCGAATACTTTCGGCGGTGAATCGTCGACGACCACGCCAAATCAATTTGCAGAAACCGAGTTGAACTCGAGCCCTGCGGGCCAGTCGTATGTGCCTTTCTCGCCGTCTCAAACGTCTGAGCCGGGTTTTGCAGAATGGGATTCGTCGTCCGTTGAGCCTGAGCCCACGACGCCGCAAGAATTTTTCGGACAGCCAGAACATATTCATAGCGAGCCGATGCAAAGTGACTATTTCGTGGAAGTCGATTCCGGTCCAGATTGGTGGACGCCCTATTGCCAACAACCGTTCTGGGAAACGATTCCAACTCAGCAAACGGGTCTCGATGCAGTCGTTTTTTCAGCACTGCAAAATTCTCCTTTCGTCAAATTGATCAACACAGAGCCACAGATGGCGCAAACGGTGGTTACAGAACTTGACGCTCGTTTCGACTGGTCCGCATTTGTGGAATCGAGTTGGAGTGACGTAGATCGTCCGGTCGTTTCACTTTTGGATACCGGCACCGCAGGCGGTCGATTCGTGCAGCAGCAATTCCTGTTCGAATCTGGCGTCAAAAAGAATCTACGAACTGGAGGCCATTTACGCGTCGGGCATGCGTGGCAACGGACAGACAACAACAGCGATTTTCTCTCCCCACCGGACCAGGCAACCGCACAGATACTGTTGGACTATCGCCAGCCACTTTTGCGAGGTGCGGGCAAGCACATTAACAACAGTCAAATCGTCCTCGCTGAAATTGGTGCTGAGACGGCGCAAAACGAAACGCAAGCTTTGCTGCAGCAGTTCTTGGTCGATGTTGTCGCCGAATACTGGGAGCTTCACTATGCTCGTGGAGTCCTCGTTCAGAAAATGCGATCGGCGGAGCGAGCCGAGCAGTTGTTCCAACGCGTATCTGGCTTGAAGGACGCAGAGAAATGGCAACGGGATTTGATTCGTGTTCGGGCAGCGGCGACGGATCGGCGAACCGGTTTAATCCGCGCACAGAACATGGTGGCGACTCACCAGGAAACACTGATGAATTTGACTTACGGAACGGCAATGCCAGATCCGACGTCGATGGAAATCGTTCCAATGGAAGCGCCCGGAACATTCATGCTGCCTTACGATCTCCAACAAGTAACTGAAATGGCCGTTCAAAATCGCCCAGAAGTGCAAGTGGCTCTGACGGCCATCAAGGCTTCTGCCATTCGTCAGAATCTGGTTCTCAATGATTTGAAACCACGACTCGATGCAATCGTCTCCACCTTCATTTCAGGCGTCGATGGCGGCAAAGATGTCGGCGGTGCCTTTGGCGATGCAGTCGACTACAATCCGTCTTACGCTGTTGGGATTTCCTTTGAAGTGCCGCTCGGTCGCAGAGCAGCGAATTCTCGGCTGCAACGACAGCAGCTGGACTACCAGCGTCTACAGCATCAACTGGAACAAACACTCGGCAACGTCCGGCTCGATGCCCGGTTGGCATATCGAAGTGTGCAGAGCCTGTCCAACGAATTGGAAAACCACAAACTTGCAGTCCATCAAGCGGCTCAGGAACTTCAATCTTTGACCGATCGAACCGCCACTGGATTGACAGATCGATCGGAAAATTCAAGTCTGCTGATCAATGATCTTTTGCAATCGCAAGCCAGACTCGGCGATGCGGAGGAACGATTGTTGAGAAGCCAGACCGATCTTTCGGTTGCGTTGGTGCAACTAAAACGTGCGACGGGACAGTTGCTCCAGACGGCTCCTATGCCACAAGTTTCAGACCACTTTGTTCAGCAAGCGAACTTTGAACAGTCAGTGAGCGTTGGGCAGCCTGCGAATTTCGAGCAGCCGCCTGAAGAGCAGTTGTGGTCAGTTCCCAGCACCGAAATGCAAGCCAAGTCAATTCTTACGAATGACCTGTGGGGCGACGAACGATAGGCATATCGAGAGCTTGTGGCAGACATCCGCTTTTTGTCAGCTACCGCCGCAGGAAGTCGAGTTCTAACGGATCGATCCTACGATTCTGTCTCTGGCGCTGGTCGGTGGGTCAATGATTCCGCTGCGTCGAGCCGCGGATGACTTTCACGCAGATCATCACCGTTGATTCCGCGACCGCCGTTCATGCCATCCATGTGGATCATTGTTTCGTGAATCGCGTGGATCGCTGCTTCCACGTCGCCGGTGTGACCGGACTCCGAAATCGTGTGCATGTTGCGAATCGGAAAACCAATGGATGCACAGGCTGAATCAATCGAGGCCAATACGGCAGCCATTGCATCGGTTCCAGTGTCGCGCCCGGCAAGTTCATGTTGGACTGGAATTTCATGTTTTCCAGAAACTTCCGTAAGCATCGAGTTCAGCGCGGCGCTTGTGACGGCGCCATGGGTCAGCGTATAGCCTTTGCCCATCGTGACAGGTTCGTATCTACGATCGCCAATCCCGGGTGCCGCCGCGAAATCATGAGCAACATCAACGGCGATGGTTACGTCGGGGCGAAAGTGTTCAGCCAAAACACGGCTGCCGAATCGACCGATCTCTTCGTGCGAAGCCATCGCTCCAAGATATCGAATGTTCTTCAGGCCAGATGATTCAGCGATTTGTCGCCCGATCTCTGCGGTGACGAAGCAGCCAAGCCCGTTGTCGAGGTACGCTCCGGAGAACGTATCAGGCGCGAAGCCTCTTTCGATTGGGCGATCGTAGATGATCGGGTCGCCGGCGCGGATGCCGAGAGCTTCGACTTGTGCTTTCCGGTTTTCACCGTGCAGAAGAAGTTCGAGATACATCATTTTTGTTTTGATGCCGTCGTCTCCGCTACGAAGTTTCGCGTCCGCAAAGTGAATCGCACCGATGGCCTCGATGGTTCCGCCTTTGATGATGCGCCACGATCCCAAGTTGTCCGGATCTTCACTGAATAGTTTTACTTTGTGCCCGATCAAAGTCGTTGGGAGCATCGAGTCAGAGTTGACCCAAATCTTGCCGTCGTCGCTGATGCTGCGAACTTGCATCCGAATTTTGTCAGCGTGTCCGATCACCATGACGGAAAATGCATCTGAATCGTTGGGTTTTGTGTCGAGCACGATTCCCGCGTTGCCTTTGAAGGTGTGAATCTTCCAATCGTCTTTCATGAAAGTCTTCATGTAAGGCTCCAGCACACCGCGCGTCATGGAAGCTTCCAGCCCAACGGGACTTGGTGCATCCAAGATTTGACGCATCAGTTCAAAACGCTCGTTCGACATTGATTCGTTCCACGGATTCGATTTGCCCACTGGTTCCTCTACTTGGGTTGGAGTTCGGCAGTCAAAGAGATGTTCGCCAAAGCAGCAATGGTAGCAAACCGAGTCCGCGTTGAAACGGGGGCGAAGGTTCGAATCAGCCTACGTCACTGATTTCCAATGACTTTCCGTAGCGTGCGTATACCAATTGACGCAGTCGTGAAAACTCTTCGCCTTCGAGTTCCGGCGATTCGTGAATCAACATTCTTGCGTCCGCGAAGGCTTGCTGCAAAGTTTCGGTGTCGCGGACCAGGTCGGCAATCATCAATGGTGGAAAGCCCGACTGTTGCGAACTGAACAGGTTGCCGGGCCCTCTGATTTCGAGATCCTTCTGCGCCAAATCGAATCCGTTGTCGGTCTCTGAGAAAGCAGTTAAGCGTTCGTTTTGATCGGCGTTGTCTCCGCTGGCAAACAGGCAAGCGTAGCCCGGATGCTGACCTCGACTGATGCGACCACGAAGCTGATGCAGTTGCGAAAGACCGAATCGTTCCGCAGATTCGATGGTCATGATCGTTGCGTTGGGAACGTTGATGCCGACTTCGACGACTGTCGTTGCGATAATCACTTGCGTTTTGCCAGACTCGAAAGCCAACATCGAAGCTTCCTTCTCCTCCATCGATTGTCGTCCGTGAAGGATGTCCAGTCGGAACTCTTCCAGCGGCCCATTCGACAACTGTTCGAACATCCGTTCGGCGCTGCTGAGTGTCTGATCGTCATCGCCATCGACCAGCGGCGCAATCACGAAAGCCTGTCTGCCTGCGCGCAACTTTTTCCGAACAAACTCCATCCACGATTCACTGTTGGATTCCGAACCGAGATAGGTGTTTACTTTTTGTCCGACGCCGCTGGTTCGCTGCAGCGTTGAGACGTCCAAGTCACCGAATAGAGTCATCGAAACCGTTCGCGGAATTGGCGTGGCCGTCATGACAAGGTAGTGCGGATCGGGTCCAGTATGTTTGAGTATGGCTCGCTGCTTAACGCCGAATTTATGTTGTTCGTCGATGACGACCAGTCCCAATTTCTCGAACGGAAGCTGAGACGAAACAACGGCTTGGGTTCCGACGATGATGTTCACTTCGCCTGATTCGACAGCGGCTGAGATCTCTTTTCGTTTGGCCGTTTTGACGCTGCCGGTCCAGAGTTCGATCCGAACACGGCTGCGATTCAGCAGTTCACGAAGCGTGCGCACATGTTGCCTGGCGAGGATTTCTGTCGGTGCCATCAGAACTGCCTGGTGACCATGAGCCACCGCGGTCAGCATCGCGCACAGGGCAACTGCAGTTTTGCCGCTGCCAACTTCGCCATGAAGCAATCGATTCATTGGCCAAGGGCTTTTTAAGTCTTCAGCGATCTCGCCGAAGGCGACTTGTTGAGATTCGGTAAGTTGAAACGGTAGTCGGCCAAGGATGCGTGATTTGATTTTCGGCGTTAGCTCCAATGCCGGAGCAACCTGCCGTGAGCGAACTCGATGTCGGCGAATGGCCAACGCCAGCTGCAAAATGAACAGCTCCTGATAGACCAATCGGGCTCGAGCTTCTTGGGCCTGTTCCTGATTCAGCGGTGAGTGAATCTGTTGAATGGCTTCTGCAATGCCAATGACTCCCGTTCGTTTCCGTAGCGATTCGGGAAGTGCTTCGGTCACCAAATGGGCACACTGTTCAACGGTCGCAGCGACCAGTTTTCGCATTTGTTTTTGGTTGATCCCGTCGGTTAGCCGGTAAACGGGCAACATCGTTTGTTGTTGCTGAATCGTTTCTTCATCATCTAAAAATGTCACTTTTGGATGAGTCATGTGCTGCCGTTCATTTTGCAGTCGTGACTTTCCTTGCAACATCACGCGCTGCCCGACGCGAAATTTGTTCAGCATAAATGGTTGGTTGAACCACATCGCTCGCAGAAAACTGTTGTCCTGACGAAACAGAACGTAGGTGACGTGTCGACCGTTGGCTCTCGATTCGTCTTTGTCAGAAACTTCCGCGACGACGGTCGCCAATTGTTCTTTTCCCAGATCGCGAATGTGATTCAGCTGTGTGAAGTCTTCGTAGCTTCGCGGGAAGAAAAACAGAATGTCGGCGGCTGTGTGGAGGCCGAGCTTCGCCAGCAATTCAGCCTTCGCAGGACCAACACCCTTGATGAACTGGGTCCGCTGAGTCAGCTTTTCGAGCGGTGCGTGTTGTGGGTCGCTTTCGGCCATGCCGTAAGTTTAACATTTGCGGCCTTTTGGTGGAGGGCGTGAGGCTTTTGCCGTTTCTCTCTTCTCTGTGTTCTCTGTGCCTCTGTGTTTCAAAACGACGCCAGCATCAGTCGGGTGATTCCTGAAACACAGGGGCACGGAGGACACAGAGTGAAATCCAGGCTGTTTGTTTCTGCCTCAGGCCGATTTACGTTTCGAATCCCTAAGCACACTCTCACAAGCAGTAAAAACGTCGGCTGCAAGAATGTCCATCATGGCATCGTTGTCAGCGGAACGGCGCTTGCGACACGAGCCAGATTGATGCCATTTTTGGACGGCAACGTGAGGTGTCGGTTGCGCGTGTGGCCAAGCTCCAGAATCTTGCGGGCGTGTCGTTCCATAGAGACCGACGCAAGGAGTCCCCACCGCGGCTGCGATGTGGAGCGGGCCGGTGTCACATCCGATGAACATTTTCGCTCGCGAAAGAAAGGCAGCAAGTTGCGGCAGGTTTGTTGGCGGAGCGATCACAAACGCATCCGGATCGAACGCCGCAATCTCGTTGACCATCGTTTCTTCTTCCGAACCTGCCCACGTCAAAACACTGCGGAGCCCCTGATGGCGAAATAGCCACGAACCGACTGAGCCAAATCTTTGGTTGTCCCAACGTTTCGATGCCCAGCTTGCTCCTGGGTTGATGATGGCGAATGGGTTCAGGTTTTGCGTTTCAAGAAAGCTTTCGCAAAACTGAATTGCATCGTCAGGCAGTGGAAATTCAAAACGTGGCTTTTTAATTTCGGTGCCGCCACCAGTCATCGCGTCCAGAAGTTCAAGCGACCGATCAACTAGGTGAGTTTCACGCGTTTCGACAAGTCGATTGTTTAGCAATGGAGACAGCTCGCGCCCCCACTGCCCTTTTATGCCGATTCGGGTCTTCGCACCCGACAGCCATCCAAGCATTGCACTTTTGGTAATTCCCTGTGGGTCGATCGCGATGTCGAATTTGCGTTGTTTGAATTGTTTGCGAAGATCGCGCCACGCAGAGAGGCTCTTCATCCAGGCTTTCGGGACAACGATGAACTCGTCAACGGCTTGGTGGCCCGCCAACAGTTTTTGCGTTGGAGATTCGATCGCCCACGAGATCACCGATCCCGGAAACCGATCCTTGATTCGGTTGACCATCGGTAGCGTCAGTACACAGTCGCCAATGTGGCTTAAGCGTGTGATGAGGATTTTCGGTTGTTCGTCCATGAACATGCTCGGATTTTTGGATCGGAATTCAGCAATCTATGCCTTAGGCCAGTCACTTAACAAGTCCAAGTTCTGATCAAAAAACGAATCGAGTCTGTGTTTTTGGACGCTATCATAAAAGTCGCTGAATTCTCGCTCTGTTTCATCCACTTCATCGCCAATGCTGTCGCGAATGTGGTCGGCCAAGAAGCCAATCTGCTGTTTCAATGGTGCAGAGAAAATTCTGCCGATGGCGCCTTCGAGTTCGCGACCGCTGATCTCGTTTTCGCCAGCGTGAAAGCTGGGTTGATTGACGACCGGTGCGCTTTGTATGCCGGTGCAGAGCCCGCATCCGCAACCGCACCCGTGACCATGACCGTCGTTGTCATTGTGGTTGTGAGCAAGTTCAAGTGAAACTTCACCCCATGATTGCATTCGTTGCAGTGCGTTTGATAAATCACCATCGATCATGCGACCGGCTTGGAGTTCAGTCCCGATAGGCGTCGCAACGGTGATCGCTGGAGCAGCGCCGGCTGCTAGGGCACGGATGTCGCCTTGTGGGATCGCCAAGTAGCCGACTGATTCGGTGGTGTGTTGGACTTCTGAGTCAAAACTACGTTCTTCCTCCAAGAAAATGATCGCGCGACTGTTAACCAAGTTGCGAGCTCTCACGGTCGTGTTGTCGCCACCGTAATTCGTCTGCATGTCAGCGAACAATGAGGGGCGACTTGCAAATGTTGGTGAAAAATTGATTCGATGGCTGCGATGATCAACGACTCGACCCGTGTCAGCAACGATGAAGTCTGAGCTGCCAGTTTGACCAACGCCTCTTTCGATCGCAATCCAACTGACTTCTTCGCCGGCATGCGTTTGGTCAGCAGCTTGTTCTTCCTGAATTCGCAACCGGAATCCAGAATTGGTAACGTTTCTGACTCGTGTCGTCACCGCGGCAGCATCGCGAACCGTCGTTACCGAAGTGAAGATGATGGGTGCTTCGGCAGATCCGTCGAATGCTCCGTTAAACGTCCGCAGTGTCCAATTTTGATTTTGGCTGTTAATTTTTGAAGCGCGAAGCGTCGTGCCGTCGGTCAGCACATGTGTGCCGGATTCGACAACCATCCAATCGACTCGTTCAAAACTGTGCCTGTCATCGCGATAGTCCCATTCATTAAGGCGAATTTGAAAACTGTTGGCAGTGACATTGCGAATGCGAACGGTCACCGGGTCGGCACCATTGATGGTTGCCGGTCCCGCAACGACGACTGGATTCATGTACGACTGGCTTAGCCGAACCGTTTTCCAAAGGTGAGCAAGCTGAGGGATGTTTCCAACTTCGCCAATTTTTTGTCCTGCAATTTGGTCAGGGATCTTTCCTTCGATTGAGTAGAAACCTAGCGAGCCGTAGTCTGAGTAAGCTCCGCTTTTGCCAACACCATCGATTGCCAGATAATAAGTTCCGCTGGCGAGATTTCGCTGTACGATTGCATCTAGACTTTCGCCAGGATTGTTGCTCAACAGGAGAGTTCCGTTCGCTCGATAAACACGCAAGCGGATGTCGAGATTGGGGTTTTCACCGAAGGCATTGACTTGTAAATCGACCAACCCACCGCCCGTTGAGAATTGGTAGTAGTCAACATCCGAACGACGTTCCACGATGCCCCAATCGAAAACGTCGTTTCCATTGGTTTCGAGAAGACTGGCGGTAGCGATCGTGTTTCCGACGTCATCGGCTTTGTAGTTGATGCCATTGGACGAATTCGTGATGATCGCCAAGTCGTCCTGAGTCGCCGTTGATCCGGCGTAGTCCCCGTTGCTCCACTGCGTCAAATTCGAGAAGAACGGAGCGCCCAAAATTGGACCCCACGCTGTCTCGCCCGATCCAGTTCCCGGATGATATTCGCTACCGTTAAGTCCATCGTGTCGCAGACCAAACGCGTGGCCCACTTCGTGCGAAATTGTCATCGCGCCATTGTTGACGCCTTTATTGAAAACGAAAACCGGATTATCAGCGTTGTCATCGAAGCTGTTCAAATAGGCGATTCCGCCGATGCCGTCACCAAAACCGTCCGTCGCTTGTGTGTTGACGACTCGGACTCCATAGTTCTGGTCGGCGGAGTTACTCTTAATCAGTGCCGCCTGCCCAGGATTTTTCGTCGTGACGTTGACATCAAAAGGAGCAAAATCTTCGGCAACATTCTGGAATTGTTTTTGAATTTCAATTCGCTCTGCATTGCTGAAGCTTCCCACACCGCCTTCGCGATTCCAAGCAGGAAAGTTAATCGAGTGGTTCCAGCGATTGTTGTTGGAGAAGTGGCCATTGAAATCGAGGTAGATCGTTTTGGAGGCCCCGGGGTTGGTTTCCAGATTGAACGTGTCGGCCAAAGGATAGGGTGCGGCCGAGTCCGGGTCACCTAGTGAGAGCGTGCCATCGACGTAGGCTGGGAAGATTGCTGCTAGAACCTGTCGAGGTTCCAGCGGCTGGTAGTTCAGTTTTCCATTGCGAAACTTTTTCGACTTGCGCGATATTCTTGGAGAACTCATCTGGCGGTTGTTCCTGTGTTGCGGTCATCCTCAGTTCGGATCTTTACATCCATTGTTGACTAATGACATTAGAAACACAAGATTTTCATCAGCACGGCTCAGTAAAACAAAAAGCCAGCCCAAAAAGGCCGGCTTTTATGCTTCACTTAAAGTCGACTTGCTTTCACTTTCGCTTGCGAGTTGAAGCCAAGCCAGCGATGCCCAAGGCAAGAAACGCGAGTGATGATGGCTCAGGAACGGCAGTGAGTGCTGAGTAACTGGTTGGACTGTGAGAACTGCCGGCACCAGGAAACGGATTTGCATCGAGAATCAATCCGGTTGAATCGGTGTCGATTGAGACCCACAAGTTTTGATCGGTCCAAAGGTTGGCGCTTTCCGCAACGGTGCCTCGATTGTCGGCGCCGTTTACATCGTCTCCATTGAAGCTGTATTGAACGTGATCGACCAAGTTCGCAGCGGTGCCAAATGGACTTGAGGTGTAGATGCCGATTTGGATCGCTTCTCCAACTCCGCCGGTCGTCAAGTCATCAATCCAATTTCCTCCAAGGGAATTTACATTGATTGTGTCACCGCCGGAACCGTTGTTATCCCAGTCGATGAATAGCGACTCGCCAGCAGCAAGTGACTGTCCGTTGAGCCCGGCTGCGCCTGTGTAGTCGAAGCCATCGATTTCATCATGAGTACAGAATCGCCACCCGTCCAAATCCCATGTTGTCGAGCCGAAGTTGTGCAGTTCCAAAGTTTGGGATGTAAAGTCGATGCTGCGGATTTGCACGTCTCGCACAGTTCCCGCGGTTTGAGCACAAAGTAGCGATGGGAGCGAAAGAGAAGCCATGATGGCCAAGCTGCAGAAGATTTGTTTCATAATTCAATCCAATAAACAATGCTGCCGAAAACAAGTTATACGTAGCATCTACATATCGGTGCGGAGCAACCGACTCAAGATTCAGAGCCATAAATCCGGAATTTTATCTGCTGACCGCATAGACCCCGGAAGATTGTTCGCGCGTGCATGTTGTGCTTCCTGCTGTTTCTAACTGTTGATCTGCGAAACCATTGAGTCGAGTCAACTTGTCGGATTTTGTCGATTCGTCCAAACTATGACGGTTGTCACCCAAATTATCGATTTTGCAGTTAGCCGTGCCCGCAAATAATCAGCCGAAAAATCACCAAGAAGTCGTCGATCGATACCGCCATAAGTTGCAAGAGCAGCAGGCGATTGTTGACCAGTGCAACCGCCAATGGAGCACGTTCGCTTATGCACGCGGCGGCATTTTGATTTTGTTTCTGATTGTGTTGTTTCTCGCGTTCAACGGAGCTTGGGAACCGTCTCGTTGGCCGTACTATCTTGCCGGTCTGGTGTTTGTTGTCTTTACGTTTGTCGCGTGGCGAGTCGAAGTTTTGGAGGCGTCGCTGCGGCGATCCCGAATGACCGCCAGAATGCACCGCGAGTCGATTGGGCGATGTTTGCGTCAGTGGGATGAGATCGAAGTTCCCGAAGTGAAGGTTCCGCCGGAATTGACTGCGGTCTCTACGGACCTCGACATGTTCACAAGTAGTTCCATTTTTAAACTGTTGGGCATCACGCGAACGCCGCTCGGGACGGAAACGCTTGCCTCATGGATTCGGTCCGGAGCAACGGCTGATGAAGTCGGGTTGCGACAGGAAGCCGTGAAAGAGCTTGCGCCAAAACTCGAATGGCGTGAAGAATTTCAACTTCTTTGTGAACAACTTTCTGGGAGCCACGCGAACCCAACCAGCTTCGTCGATTGGGCTCAAAGTGGAAACTGGTTCGACGGTCGCAGCTGGCTGTTGATGTTTGCACGCGTGACGTCAGTGCTTTCGATCGTTTTGATTGTGAGTATTTTGTTCCAATTGTTTCCGCTGATCATCCTTGGCCCGGCATTGTTGCTGGTGATGGCGATCAACTTTACGTTGGCAGTGTTCTTTTCCGGTGCCATCCACGAACAGTTCAATCAAATTTCCACGCAGGCCAATGAAGCCAAAGGCTATGTTGAGCTTTTCAATCGTGTCGCGAGTTTCGATGCCAGTTCGTCGCGATTGCAGGAACTGCAACAGGGCTTCCGCGATTCAGGCAACGGAGCACAAAAGGCGATCGGCCGACTTGGTGGTTTGACTTCGTTGGCGATGATCCGCCGTGGTTCCGGGTTTCTGTTGTATTTGGTTCTTGAGTTTCTGTTTTTCTGGGACGCGCATATTCTGGATTTACTTGAACGATGGAAAGTAAAACATGGGGCCAAGGTTCCGGGATGGTTCGGCGATCTTGGCCATTGGGAGTCGCTGTGTGCCTTGGCAAAACTGGCCGCCGACGAACCGCACTGGGCGTGGCCTGATGTGAAGGATCCCAAAAGCGATGCAGCGAAAGTGATTAAGGCGAAACGGTTGGCTCATCCGCTGTTGGGTCAGGAACGCGTTGCCAACGATGCTGAAGTTGGTCCGCCGGGAAGTGTTTTGCTGGTCACGGGCTCGAACATGTCAGGCAAAAGTACATTGTTGCGAAGCATCGGATCGAATGTTGTTTTGGCTCAGATGGGAACCGTCGTTTGTGCTCAATCGATGAGCTTGCCGCCGCTGCGAATCGAGACCAGCATGAGGATCGCGGATTCGTTGGCCGATGGTGTGTCGTTCTTTATGGCGGAACTGAATCGATTGAAGCAAATTGTCGACACGTCGAAAGAAGTGACCGCACAAAACGACAAAACGATGTTGTTTTTGCTTGACGAAATTCTGCAAGGTACCAATTCTCGCGAACGTCAGGTTGCGGTTAGTCGTGTTGTGCGAAAGCTGATCGACAGCAAAGCGATCGGATGCATTTCGACTCATGATCTGGATCTTGCGAAAACGGAAGAGTTAGCCAACGCTTGTCGAACCGTGCACTTCAGTGAGCAATTTGTCACTGAAGATGGCAAAGAGAGGATGACGTTCGATTATGTGATGAAGCAAGGAATCGCGCAGACAACCAACGCATTGAAGTTGTTGGAGTTGGTTGGATTGGGTGAAGACGAGTAAGCGTACAAGCCCGAAGCGCAAGTTTTGATGTTGCACACATTCTTATTCCGAAGGAATTTCAGCCATTAGCCGGAGGTCGAGCGTAGCGACCACCTCCGGAACCCCAAGGATGCACGATTCGATCCTGAAGGGATCGCAGCAAACGCTCGCTGTGATCCCTTCGGGATCATGTTTGTTTTCGACCGAATTCGGTGATGGCGCTGCGCTTATCACCGGCTAATAGCTTGAATCCCTTCGGGATGGGCCGATAGAGTGCAACATCAAAACGCGCAAGCGAGTGAATCCCAAGCACAAAGGAAATGCCCGGAAATATTCACTCGCTTGCGCTTCGGGCTTGTATTGGCACGGATTGCTTCGCGAGTTGACTACGTCCGGTCCATCAGAAAAACTGCTTTAAAAACGAAGATTTACTCTTCGAGATATTCTCGCTCGCCTTCGCCATCGAAGGGCAGGCCATAAGATTCGCTCAGCCACATCCCCAGATCGGCGCGGTGGCAGCGAATGCTGCAGAAAGGCAGGCACGGTGATGCAGATCGCTGGAATTTGTTGCCGCAATAAGCGCAGCGAAACAGGGTGCTCGACGCGGGAGCCTTCTGGGAAGAAGCTGGCTCCGGCGAATGGTCACCCTGATCAGATTCGGTTGCTTCCGAATTGTCGTACATCGGAGAACTACTTCTTCGCCAAGCCCATAGAATCGATCAAAGTCTTGTAGCCAGGAGTCATGTTTCGCAGCTTGTCAGCGATAACTTGCTTCTCTGATCCCGTTGCTTTTGCAGCACGAGCCCGCAGCTGAGTGATTTGCTTGCGGCGTTTCCGACGTCGTTTAATTTCCTTTTCCCGTTCGCTTGCCATCTTGTGATTCCGTAAATTACGTGTGAAATTGAGTTGAGTTTGTCCAGACGCTTTGATTCGTCGAGCCGAAATGATAGTAGAACCATCCGCCAAAATCAATCGAAACCCCTCGGATTTGCGACATTCTCGCAGTAGCAATCCAGCCTTTGAGGGCGCATCGAGGCTTCGGTTCTGTTGGCTGGCCGTCGTTTTCGCGATTGCCCTGTGCCAGTCTTCATCGGCTCAGGAAACCGGCAATTCAAACAAAGTTCCTAAAAAAGACGCCACGGACCAGAAAGAAGAGCCGCTGGTCGCGTTAGGCCGGATCGAAGACGACCGGATCGTCGAAAGTAGCGGAGTCGTAACAGCTCGGCCAGATCCAGAAGGAAACCCCTCCAATGCGATCTGGACCTTCAACGATTCAGGCGGCGAGCCGATCCTGTTTCGAGTCAGTGTCAAAGGAAAAACTCAAGCCACATTGCGGCTCAACGAAGCCACGAATCGCGACTGGGAAACGATGTGCAGTTTCACGATCGAGCAGAAACGGTTTTTGGCCGTTGGCGATGTTGGCGACAATTCCTTCAACCGCAAGTCCTGTCAAATTTACGTTTGCGAAGAGCCGGCCGTTAAGCTCAAAAAGTCGAAGAAGAAAAAGAAGAAGCGAAAGATTCGCGACCTCGAAACAGAAGTCAGCACGATCGATTTCAAGTACGAAGACGGAACTCATAACTGCGAAGCGATGAGCTACAACGCGGAAGACAATACGTTTTGGTTTGTGGAAAAAGTCTATGTTGACGACAAACGAAAAACCGCTCCTGGGTTTTACGTGTTGCCGAATCCATTGGCAGTCAAATCGGATCAAAAGAAAGATCAAGAAAAGAAAGATCAAGAAAACATTGCTCGTCGGGTCGGCGACTTCCCCGTTCGCAACGTGACAGGAATGGCGTTCTCACCCGACGGACAGCGACTGGTGATTCGCAGCTACTTCGCGGCTTGGATGTTCGAAAAATCGGAAGGTAAAACTTGGCTCGAAACAATCGATCAGACGAAGCCCAAAACATTGGCGTTGCCGCTCCAAAGTCAGGGAGAAGCGATTTGTTTTTCGCCTGATTCGAATTCGCTATTGGTAACCTCTGAAATGAAAAACGCGATCATCTGGCAAGTGAGCCTCGACCAAAAATCGGAAAAGGAATAGAGATGGATTTTGACCCTGCCGCAATCGAATCTCTAAATTGGCTCGACGACAAACAAGATTCGATGCTGAGTCTGATCGTCGAGCTCTGCGACATTAACTCCGGCACGTATAACCTGCCGGGTATCGAAAAGGTTCGCGATCGATTGATCGAAGAATTTTCCACGCTTGGTGGAGAGCTGAAGGTTGTCGACTCACAGCCTTGGATGACGGTCGATGATCAGGGACATTCTGAGGAAGGAAAATCCGGCCCAATTCTTCACGTCACGAAATGGCCAGACGCAGAAACAAAAGTAATGCTCTGCATCCACATGGACACCGTCTATGGCGCCGACCATCATTTCCAAAAGTGTGTCACCAAGGATGACGGAACCGTCAACGGCCCTGGAGTGATCGACGCCAAAGGCGGCGTCGTTGTGATGCTCAACGCGATCAGAACACTCGAAGCCAGCCCACTCGCTGGAAAGGTTGGCTGGGAAGTCATCCTCAACGCCGACGAAGAAATTGGCTCTCGTGGCAGCGATCAATTCATCCGCAGCCGTGCTCCGTATTGCGATGCTGGACTTTTGTTCGAACCTTCGTTGCCAGACGGGACTCTCGTTTCGTGGCGCAAAGGATCAGGAAACTTTGCTTTCATCGTTCGCGGAAAATCGGCGCACACGGGTCGGGACTTTGCAAAAGGCCGCAACGCGTTGGCAGCGCTTTCGCGATTGTGTGTCGAGATTGACGAACTCAATACGGATCCCGACATCACATTCAACGTCGGTCGCATCAACGGCGGCGGAGCACTCAATGCAGTGCCGGACCTTGCGGTAGGTCGAGTCAACGTGCGAGTTGTCGATACCGATCAGCAAAAAATGGTGCAAGAAAAGTTTGCTGGTCTGGTTGAGAAGTACAACGAACTTGACGGTATCTCGGTGGAGATGAATGGAGAGTTTTCTTCACCGCCCAAACCGATCGACGACGGTGTGCGTCAAATGCAGAGCCGCATCGAGTCTTGCGGACAGCAGCTGGGAATGGAAATCAAGTGGCGAGGAACCGGCGGCGCCAGTGACGGCAATCGCTTCGCGGCCGCCGGATTACCGAATATCGATACGCTTGGACCTCGCGGCGACCACATCCATTCCGATCAGGAATTCCTGATCCCGGAGAGCCTTGTGCCTCGGGCAAAGCTTGCCGCTTTGGTTTTGATGAGCTTTGGGAGTTAGTTCCCCAACCTGTTGGAGAATCAGCCGTGGAGGGCATGGCACCCAACGCCGTGAAGAGTTTTCAGACCGCAAAAAGCAAGGCCTGCATTTCTCGCAGTGGCTACCCGAGGCCTTACGGCCAACGGCTCACTTGCTTGCTTCGATTGAAAAGTGAACCGAGACGCGTGAGCGTCCGGGTGTCTTGCCAGAAAACGAGGCGTAAGCTGGAATTTCGGCATTCGAAAAACTCTTCACGGCGTTGGGAACGCCCCCCCTCTGGTCTCAGCCTTCCCATAATCGGATGGTAGCCATCGAGTTTGGATATAGCTTTTGCTCAATCGGCGTGGACACCGTCTGTTGCACCCGCATGACAAGATCGCAAGCCGTACGCCCTACGATCGCACGGGCGCTTCGTGCTTACCGAACACCATTCGTCCGGCACTTGTTTGCAACATGCTGGTCACGGTGATTTCGATCTCCTTGCCGATGTGTGGCCGGCCGTCTTCGATCACGATCATGGTACCGTCATCGAGATAGCCAACGCCCTGCCCTGGACCTTCGCCCGCTTTGACGACTTTCAACTTGATCTTTTCGCCTGGCAAGAAGACTGGCTTTAGAGAGTTCGCGATCTCGTTCAAATTGATCACCGGAACGTTTTGAAGCTTGGCGACCTTGTTCAAATTGAAATCGCCCGTAACGACTTTGCCTTCAAGATGACGAGCGAGAATCAGCAGCTTCATATCGACTGGCTGGCCCTGCATCTCAGGAAGCTCACGGTCGTAAACCTTGAAGTCAATCGCAGGGTTGTTCCGCAATCGATCCAATACGTCGAGTCCACGACGGCCGCGAGAACGACGCATCTTGTCACTGCTGTCGGCGATGCCTTGAAGTTCGGCCAACACGAAACGCGGCATGATCAGTTGGTTATCGAGAATACCCGTATCGATGATGTCCGCAATGCGACCGTCGATGACGACACTGGTGTCAAGAATATATGGCTTGAGCCCTTTGACATCTTTACTGAATTCAACGTACGGAATCACGAAGCGGAAATCATCCTTCGTTTGCCAAAGCAGGCTGATACAAGAATAGCAAACCGAAGCACCGATGAACGTCACAATCACACTGCGTAAAAATTCGGGACGGATGCCAAGGCTCTGAGCTTCAAGCATTCCAAAGACCGGTAGCAATGCAACGTTGAGTACGTAGGTCAAAAACAGACCGACCACCAAACCAAAGTAGACACTGGAGATCATGTCGATCCGCTTGTTGGTGATCAGCAAGTCAGCAATGATTGTTCCGACCGATCCGAACAGAAAGATTCCAAAGATCACCCAGATCGCGACACGATTGGATTCTGAATCGCCCGTGGTCATTGAGCCATTAATGAGCGAAACCCCCAGACCGACAGCGACGATCAGAAAGCAGGTTCTTAGAATCCAAAGGGGCAAATTGTTCACAGTTACAGATCTCCGACGGTTAACGCCGAGTTAAAAAGATTATCACTATTAGATAAACGACATTTCACGACAGAAGTTCGCGGTAAATCCCGTTTTGTTGTCACAAATCCAGCCAAATTTGCCGTTTATTCACCTTGGCGAGCGGCACATTGTCGAATCGTGGTCAGAAGAGCATCCCATCTATCCTTCAGCCATCGATCGGTATTCTAACTCCCGACGCCAGCAGAATGTTAGCGAAGAACGGATCATTGGCAAATTCTCTTATAAGTTTGCTCGCAAAAGTGGTCCGTCATGCCAGCGATATACTCGACAGCCATTCGACGTACGCCGACCTTCTCGCTGCGAGCCTGATACTTTTCAGGGAAAAGCTCCGGTCGTTGACAATACGTTGCAAACATTTCCTTGAGCCGCATTTGAGCACTCTGTCGCACTTCGATCAAATCTGGATGACGGTAGACGTTGCGATACAGGAACGCTTCCAACTCCCGCTTCTGACCCGCCAATTCGTCCGTATGATCAATCAGAAAGTCCGACGACATCGCTTCGGCAGCAGAGCCAAAATTACGATCCTGAAGTTCGCCAGCACAATGCGAAATCAGACTCGTCACCTGCCGTTCAACAAGCTGATGCACCACAGACTTTCGAGTCAAATCGTCATTCAGGTTCGAGTACTTTTCGCGTGTTCGTTTCAGTGCATCGCGAATTAGCTGAACGGAAGACATTTCCTCCAGTGTCACCAACTTCAGTTTGACCGCATCGTCCGTGTCGTGCGCGTCATAAGTCGTGCTGTCTGCCGCATCGACAAGCTGTACTTCCAGCAGCGGCTTGGGGCCAACGGTGTTCGTTTTATCAATTCGTTTCGTCTGCCCAGCCAACACTTCGTAAGTCAAATTCAATCCAGGAAACTCTTGGTACCGAATCTCAATCTCTTCCGCGATGGTCAGCGCGAACTGGTTGTGTGAAAATCCACCTTCGTCTGCGATGCATTCATTGAGTGCATCTTCGCCGGCATGGCCGTAAGGCGGATGGCCGATGTCGTGCATTAAAGCAAGTGCTTCGATCAGATCTTCATTCAGCCCTAACACGCGTCCGATCGTCCGCGCGATCGTGGCCACTTCCTGCGTATGCGTCAGCCGCGTTCGATGATAGTCGCCCATCTCTCCGGTGAAGACTTGCATCTTCCCCGAAAGCCGGCGATAGGCTGAGCTATGCAGAATTCGATCACGGTCACGTTGATACGGACCGCGATAGGAGTGCTCAAGACTGGGATGCTTACGACCTTGAGAATCGCAACTGTGCATCGCGTACGGCGCAAGTAACGTGGCTTCGCGCTTTTCCACCCAAGACAGCGATTCGTTGTCGTGGCCTTGAGGCAGATTGGCGTTTTGGTGGTTGGTCATAATGGGTCTCAGTGGGGCGGGCGAGTTACTAACCTGCCCACCCGACTTAGAGACAGCGCCTTAGCTCAAACCTTCGCAGCGATTGATGCAATTCAAGTCTTCGAAAGCGACCTTCAAACGCTCAACGAAAGACAATTCGCCCTCACGCAACCACTTACGAGGATCGTAGTACTTTTTGTTCGGCACGTCATCGCCGTCCGGATTCCCAAGCTGCGTCTGCAAGTAGCCTTCGTTGGCGTTGTAGTATTCGTGAACACCTTTCCAAGTCGCCCACTGCATGTCGGTATCAAGGTTCATCTTGATCGCACCGTAGTCGATGGCTTCACGAATCTCTTCGCGAGTCGATCCAGATCCGCCGTGGAAGACGAAGTTCACTGGCAAGTCGCCAGTGCCAAACTTTTCCTTGATATAGTCCTGAGAGTTCTTCAGGATGATCGGCTGAAGTGAAACGTTGCCCGGCTTGTAGACGCCGTGAACGTTTCCGAATGCTGCCGCGATCGTGAAACGTGGAGAGATCTTATTGAGTGCTTCGTAGAAGTCAGAAACTTCCGAAGGCTGAGTGTAAAGCTTGCTGCTATCGACGTCAGTGTTGTCCACGCCGTCCTCTTCACCGCCGGTAATACCGAGCTCGATTTCGATCAGCATGTCGATCTTGTTCATTCGCTCGAAGTACTTGCAGCAGATCTCGATGTTCTCTTCAAGTGACTCTTCCGAAAGGTCAAGCATGTGAGAGCTATAGAGTGGCTTGCCTGTTGCCTCAAAGTGCTTTTCACCCGCGTCCAACAATCCATCAATCCACGGAAGCAGCTTCTTCGCACAGTGGTCTGTGTGAAGCACAACCGGAACTCCGTAGTGCTCTGCCATCGCGTGAACGTGCTGAGCACCCGAAACACAGCCGGCGATCGCGGCGGCTTGGCCATCGTTGGAAAGGCTCTTTCCGGCAACGAAAGATCCACCGCCGTTGGAGAACTGAATCATGACGGGCGAGTTAACAGCAGCTGCGGCTTCAAGGACGGCGTTGACCGAATTGGTGCCAACAACATTGACGGCTGGCATCGCGTAGTTGTTTTCGTTGGCGTTACGCAGCAAACGATCGAGTGCTTCGCCAGATACTACGCCCGGCTTGATTTGTGAGTCGCTCATGAATTGAAATCTGTGGTTAGGTGGTGAGTTCTGACATTCGAATTCCGGAGGACAACACTGCCCGAACCGAGCGGACATTATCTGTTACCCAGCGGCAAAAAAACAATGGCAACGACGATTTACAGGGCAACTTTTGTTTTCAGATCGACCGGCAATCCTAACGTCTGCAGAATCTGCAAGGAATGATTTGCGGACTCGACAGATCGTACTGGGCGATTTCCCACCTCCCGACAAGCTAACGGCAACGAGCCTTTCTTAAGCGTTCGGGGCGTTCGAAAGAGCCACTTTTTCATGGAGTCGTTGGCGTCGTCACCTCGACGACACGAACCAACAGAAAACGTTGCCACGGCTTGGGACGTTCATTCTTTGTCGAAAGCTCAATGTCTTCCAGCCCGTCATCCTGAACCAAAACGGCAGGATCGGAAGCAACTCGATCCTCGCTGAGCATTGGAAAGAATTCCTCAACAAAAGGATCTTCTTCCGGCAAACTAGCAGTCAGCTGAGATGGCTCGTCTGCATCAACATCAATACTAGGATCGGCCCCGAAGAAAAGTTTCCCAAGCCGCTCGAGCTTGCCAGTCGGAGCGACGATAACGGTTTCACCTGGTTGAATCGAAACATTGAAAGCGAGTGAACGAAACTCTTTGATGTCGCGACGTTCCTCAACTGCCAAATTTTGATCGTTGACACCGATTCGCGATAACTTTCGTCCGTGATGAATCTCAGGCATAAACTCCAAGTTGACGGATCCGTCAGGCTTGGGCCACGACGTGACTCTTATTTGGCACTGCGCGAGCGTTGCGCGATCCCCAAACGTTCGCTCGCCAACGTGAACCTGCCACGTTGCCGACGGCTGCACAGGTGAGACCTCAACGCAGAAACTCTCTCCGCGTTTTTTCTCAACGTGCCGCAGTCCTGTGAGCCGATGGACTGGCTCCAACTTTCCAGCTTCAGACAATTCGATTTCCTGTTCGCTTAGCCACTCATGTTTTAGCTCCATCGGTGCCAACAGCCTTTGAAGTTGCGCGGAGTTAATACTTGAAACAACGGAGACTCGAATTCCGTTTTCGTCGAGTCTTTGACGCATCGGCAAAGATATCTTTTGCGAGTCCGTTTTTTCGATGAAAGATCGGAACGAAGATTCCTGAAGCTCATCCAGTTCCGCGATCGCGACCCGAACGGCAACCGAATCGGACTCCATCTGCGACTTCGGCAACGCGATTCCGACCGTAGGTTTTTCGTTGACTTTTAGATTTCGACAACCAACCGCAATCAGCGCAGCGGTGAGCACCAAGCAAAGCGTCGTGATTCGTTTGAGTTCCCGCAAGTTCATAGCAGGGCATCGTGTCAGGCTGGGGCTTTTGTTTCAATGCGAATACCGGCCGCAGCGTGTTAATTTGAATACGACCAGACAATTTGGAACGGGATGCACCCAGCTCGTGTGCATGGATGAGCCCCCTTCGGGCCGCTGGGAGGTTGGTGTCAAATTGAACAAATGGAACGCTCTGCCCAGAAAAATGGACTAACGAAATTCAGCGGACGCATTCGCATCGCTATCGCGTGTCTGATTTCCGTGGCACTCTGTTTCGTCTACGCCGCAACGCGTTCGTCTTGGGGCAATAGCTGGTATCAGGCCAACGGCGGTGGCGTGCCGTACACCGTGTTTTGGATTTTGCTGATCGGAGTCTTCTTTCCTGATCGAAAGAGCTGCGTGAGAGTCTGCATCATAACGGTGATCGCTATTTGCGGATTGGAGTTTCTTCAAATGTGGAATCCAGAACCGCTTGCCGACTTTCGCAGAACGAAGTTTGGAGCCGCGTTGCTGGGGACAACTTTTGTCTGGCACGACATTCCACCGTACTTCATTGGCGGAGTTGTGGGTGGATTCGTTTTGTGGATTTTGGGAAACCGATCCTAGAGCCTTAGAGCCGTTTCGGATTCACAGGTGATGGACCTTGGATGAACGGAAGTCCCCATGATAGATGTCCATCTGCACGAAGTCACGCGACCTAGCCTATGCTCACAGTCCGAAAGGATTGACGACGACATGCAAATGACTGCGGCTGGAAGCCACAAGCACGTGCTCACGCAACCTTGCGCTGCGGTTGCTCAGCATAGAGATTCTCAAGCTTGTCGTGCAACATTTCCCAGCGTTTGCTGATGTAGTCGAATCGTTCCAGCACTTCGAACCGCAGCATCTCTAATGCGAGCTTCATGTACTCGTCAGAGTCCGTGTTCTCGAAATGTTCGATGACGCCTTCCATCGAAAGCTGGCTGTCGACGATATCGTTCTGCATCTGAAGAAGATGAAACTGCAGACTACGCAAATGCTGCTCACGATTTTTCAACTGTCGCTCACGGTCCGACGAGGCAGCACTGCGCTGATCGATACTCTGTTGCCACGAAGCAATTTTCTCATTGAGCTTCGCCTCTTTCTCCTGCAACTGATCGCGGCGGCGCTTCAGATGCCCTGTCAGTTCAGCAATCTGAGGAGGCACTTCGAGCGGCTGGTCGAGATGATCATCGAATACCTCTCCGTCAGCATGCACGACCCGCAAACGAGGGGGGCCTGATTCTGGCTGCGGCTCACTGGTCGCAACGACGGGACCATGACTGTTCTCGATCTGACCGAGGACGATTGCGGGATCGGTGACTTTTCTGACTTTTTCTGGTGCAGGCGTTGTCATGTTTCAATCCTTTTTGCATGAACTTGTTCAACAGAGATGGCTTCACTTCCGCAACCTTATAAAAATCGACAAATTTTGAACTGGAATCTCGACCAGAATCTCGAACCAACGGTTCTAGGCAAAAATGCGAAGGGCTGTAGCGGTTGTGAGGGCAAATACAGCCCGTTGAGTCGGACACATCAGAGATATTCACGGTTGAATGACTGTCTACCGCATGAAACAATGGCGACCGGCCAATTGGCCAATCAATAAGTGTTACGACAGGAAGCTGATGAGAATCGAACCGCTCGGAGACAAAATCGTAGTCAAGCGAATGGACGCCGAAGAAACGACTGCTGGTGGAATCCTGCTTCCCGATAGTGCGCAAGAGAAACCGGCGCAGGGCAAAGTCCTCTCTGTCGGAAACGGCCGGATGCTTCCAGACGGCTCACGGGCCAAGTTCCAGGTGAGCGAGGGCGATCGTGTCCTGTTCTCCAGCTATGCCGGAAGCGAGATCGAAATTGATGGCAACGAATTGCTGATCATGTCGGAATCCGAAATACTGGCCGTGATGGAATAGTCGCGTACAATTTCCCTCGCCTGGTTCCACTTCCTGTATCGGTCGCCAAGAGGAGAGTTTCGTGAAAAACACAATAACATTTTTTCTATTGCTCGCGTTCGCGCTGTCGCCTTCACTCACGTGGGCTCAAGTCGACGGCGTGCAGCTTCAGGAAAAGCTGAATCAAACCGCCAGCAAAGGCGTCTCTTTCCTGATGGAGAAGGGCCGCAACGCAACCGATGGCTCTTTTAGCAAAGAGCTCAGCCCAGCCGTGACCGCGCTTTGCGTTTCGGCTTTGGTTCGCAATGGCATTCCTGTCGGCAATGCAAAGGTCCAGCAATCGCTTAGCTTTCTGGAATCTTTAGTTCGCGAGGACGGAGGCATCTACGCGAACAAAAGCAACCTTCGCAACTACGAAACCAGCGTCAGCTTGATCGCGTTTCACCAATGTAATGTCGACGGAAAGTACGACACGATTCTTGACCGTGGTTCCAAATTCCTCAAAGGGATTCAATGGGACGAAGGTGAAGGCCACGGTATCGAATCAAATCATCACGGCGGCCAAGGCTACGGCAGTCACCAACGCCCGGACCTTTCGAACACTTCGTTCTTTATCGATCAACTGAAGGAACTGGAAGACGAAGACATGCAGAACAGCGACGCCGTTCGCAAAGCTGTCGTTTTCACTTCTCGCTGTCAAAATATGGCTTCGCCGTTCAACGCGGCTGAGTTCACCGAACACATTCCCGAAGGTGACATCGGCTCCATGATCTACTCGGCTGTTGGCAAAGGCGAAACGAAAGCAGCGGCCCTGCCGAACACGCCTGCTGGCGGGCTACGCGGATACGCTTCGATGACTTACGCCGGACTGAAGACATTCCTTTATGCCGGCATGGATAGAGATGACATCCGCGTGAGGGCCGCAATGGACTGGATCAGCCGTCACTACGATCTCGATTCCAATCCAGGAATGGGCCAGCAGGGCCTGTACTACTACTACCACGTATTCGGCAAAACGATGCTTGCCGTCGGCGAGCCAACCTTGACCGATCATGAAGGCGTGGAGCACAATTGGCGGTACGATTTGGTGACGAAACTGGCCTCGCTGCAAAAAGAGGATGGCTCGTGGACCAACGAGCAGGACCGATGGTACGAAGGCGATCCGAACTTGGTGACGGCCTACAGTCTGCTGGCGATCAGCTATTGTCGCGATTTGCCGGCCAAGGCGCAAGATTAAGATCTCGAATCGACAAAAGCCGGTCAAGATTCCGTTCCAAAACTCCGAAAGCTCAGTAATCGCAGCTTTGTATCGCTTCCCAGCCTGGCCGCCCGTTTTTCCCATTGACGAGCGCCGGCCGATCGACGATCATTTGCGACTCGAAAAAAGCGGAGAAAATAGATGAAAATCAAGAAAAACGACACAGTACAAGTTCTCAACGGCAAAGACAAAGGCGTCACTGGAAAAGTGATTTCTGTTGACCATGCCAAGCATCAAGTCACCGTCGAAGGCGTCAACGTCGTCTTCCGACACGTGAAGCCAAGCCAAAAGAATCCTCAGGGCGGTCGCCTCGAAGTTTCGATGCCGGTTCCAGTTTCAAAGGTCGCGGCACTGTGCCCGAAGACCAACAAGCCAACTCGCGTCGGTTACCGCACGCTCGATGATGGCTCGAAGGAGCGTTTCGCGAAAAAGAGCGGTGCTTCCATGGGCGTCGTTTGGGCTGCCCGCAGCTAACACTGCCCGCAACACAATTCGAAAAAGGCCGCTGATTCCTCAGCGGCCTTTTTTCGTAGCGATTATGAATCGGCTCGCACGATCGGCTGATCCGGACGCATTTGAAACCAAATCACAACTGCGACCACATTCAACACGGCCGCGAAAACGAAGAACGCATCGGGACCACCAAAGTAACTCTTGATCGTCGGGAACGCTAACGCGGTCGCGAAAGCACCGATGTTCCCGGCCATGTTCATTGTGCCAGAAACCGCGCCGGCACTCTTGCCTCCAATGTCAACGCAGTAAGACCAAGACGGGCTCAACGTCATGTCCGCTCCGAAAAGTGCCAGCGTGAAAAACAGAATCGTGCTGGTCGCATCGGTCATTTGCAAACTACAGTACAACCCGATCGCAGCCAATGTAAACCCAATGATCGCCGGAATTCGCCGCGACCAAACGAGCCCTGATCGCACAAACAAAAAGTCAACCAAGAATCCTGAAAACCAATTCCCCGCCGCGCCGCCGATTAACGGCAACGCGCACAGCAGTCCTGCCGTTGACGGATTCAAGTCGTAGGTTTCTTTCACGTAAGGAAACAGCCACGTCAACGCAAAGAAGAACGTGAAGTTACTGCAGAAGTATTGAACCATCGTCAGCCAAACAGCTTTTGATCCAATGATCGTCGAAAACGGAAGCTGACGATCATTCTCCTCGCTGACCTGCTGTCGATTGGCAAGAATGTAGTCTTTCTCTGCTTCGGAAACTTTCGGATGTTCAGTTGGATCATTCCGAAAGACGACTAACCAAATCAGCGCGAACACGATGCCAATTCCACCCAGCACATAAAATGCTCCTCGCCATCCAACGCCACTGATCAGCATCGGCATCAGGAACATCGCCGCGGCACCACCCAATCGTGATGCCGAAAAGTTAATTCCTGTAACGAGCCCACGTTCTTTGACGGGATACCAGCTAAACGTGGCCCGTGCCAGACCGGGAAACGCGCCAGCTTCGGTGGCCCCAAAGATAAATCTTGCGATCAGCAACTGCATGTAGCCTCCGACTGCCCCGGTGACCGCGGTCATGATGGACCACAACCCTACGATGCTGCCCAGCAAAATACGCGGACCCGTTCTATCGGCCAACATTCCGGTTGGAGTCTGCGCTAAAGCGTAGCCCAACGTGAAGATTGCCATCGCCCAACCCCACTGCACATCGGTGAAACCGAATTCGGCAACCATCGCTTCCTTGGAAGTCGAAATGCATGCTCGGTCGATATAGAGCAACAGAGAAAGACAAAACGTAAGCGCGACAAGGATATAGCGAAATGGCATAGGTACTCACTTACTTACTTAATTGACTGCGGCAGCTTTAATTGACTGCGGCAGCTCAGAACTTAACGACTTACTCGATTCTCGAAATCACAATACTGTCGTGGGCCCCGGGAATCAGTTCTGTGTCGGTCACGATGACAATCTCATCGCCAGACTGCAATTCGAACTTGGTCAACGCCACATGGTCGACCAATTGGCGAAGTTGATCGGGCTTGAAACTTGACGAACTCACTACTGGAAAGATCCCCCAGAACAGACTCATCTGCCGCGCCGCGTGCAACGAATCGGTGATGCACACCGTTGGATGAAAGTCACGATGTTTGGACTTACGAAGCGCCGTCGCATCCGTACTGCTGGCAATCACAACCAGTTTTGCATTTATCTTTTCCGCGATGTCCGCTGCTGTATTGGACAGCACGCCCGTCATCAGATTCTTCGGCGGCGATATTGAGGGCAAGACTCTCGCAGGAATAGATTGAAACGTCTTTTCCGTTTCGACCATGATTCGATTCATCATCCCAACGGATTCAACCGGATACTCTCCAACGGCGGTTTCACCACTGAGCATACATGCATCGGCTCCATCGAGAATCGCGTTTGCGACGTCCGAAACTTCGGCTCGGGTCGGCTGCTTGCAACTGTGCATGCTCTCGAGCATCTGCGTTGCGACAATGACCGGTTTACGATGGCGAGAACAACAGTCGATGATCGCTTTCTGAGCCAACGGCGTTTGCGCGATATCGATCTCGACTCCCAAATCGCCACGAGCCACCATGATCCCGTCGGCGGCAGCGACGATGGAATCCAAATTGTCGAGCGCTTCACGTTTCTCGATCTTCGCAATGACGCGAGCTTCGCAATTGCAGTCCTGCAGAATTTTCTTGAGCGATTCAACTTCTGAAGCATTGCGAACGAAACTGAGGCTCACGAAGTCTGCATCAACTGTCGCTGCCCACTTAGCATTTTCGATATCGATATCGCCAAGAGCTGGGACGCTCAAGTTGGTTGCCGGCAAATTGACGCCTTGCCGAGTTCGAACGACTCCGCCATCGTTGACTTCGCAAGTCAATCGACCCGGAGCCTTATCCGTCACGATCAATCGCGACACGCCATCAGCCAGCACGATCATGTCGCCGACCGCAACCTCGGAGATCAATGGCTCATAGAGACAAACTAGCTCTTTCGGATCGCTGGATTCCGTTCCCGCTACGAAGAAAACGGTCTCTCCGTTGACTAGTGTAACAGCGTCATCTTTAAGCTTTCCCAAACGGATCTTTGGACCAGCCAGATCAACCAAAACGCCAATCGCGGCGCCGAGACTAAGCGACACCTCGCGAACATTTTCTATGATGTCTTCCTTCTCAGGAATCGTTCCGTGAGCCATATTGAGACGAAAGACATCGACTCCGGCGATGATCAGTTCACGGATTCTTTCTTTGGATTTCGACGCAGGACCGGCCGTCGCTACAATTTTCGTGCGAGCAAAATTCCTGTTAGCTGGATTGGCGTTCAAGCGACGTACCCTATTTGATTTGGCGAAAATGATTCGGATCATTATTGATGCTTACAACCTTATCTTCCAGTGCGGGTTGCAGCCGAAATCTCTTGATTCGCCCTTGGCACTGCACCGAACACGCCAGCGACTTGTCCAAGAACTGGCCGATCGCATCGAAGAAAGCCAGCGACGGACGGTCTTACTGGTGTTTGACGCCAAGAATCCTCGTGGGCATTCGACGCCAGATCTAAGTGGTCGAGGATTCAAAATTGAGTTCGCTCGCGAATATGAAGACGCCGATACGATGGTGATTGAGCTGCTGCAGAAGCATAGCCAGCCTCGGCAGCTGACGGTTGTTTCAAACGATCATCGGATTCAGACCGCGGCAACGCGACGTGAGGCGACCGCAATCGACGCAGACGTCTGGTTTGATCAGCTTAAGTTCGTTGACGATCGCCCTGCCCTGCCTCGTGCGACAGGCAAACCAAAGGTAACGCTTTCCGATGCCGAAACGCAGGAGCTGATCGACGAGTTCAGTGATCTGACCGAAAGTGAAGACTCAATTCCGAACTGCGACCAGAAAAAGGCTGGCGACAACGAAAGCGAATCTTTCTATAATCCCTTCCCCGATGGTTACGGCGAAGATCTGCTCGAGTAACCACACACCGAAAACCGCACACCGAAATCCAAAATAATGGGCCGCCGCGCACTCCCAAAACTCAACCCAAACGTTGACTTCAACAATCACCTCGGTTTCGTCGAAGACCTCGAAGCTCCTTTCGATCCGCAGTCACTTTTCGCGACACCACAAGATTTGGAAATCGAAGTCGGCAGCGGCAAAGGACTGTTCATGCTGACGGAATCTGATCGCGTTCCCGATCGGAATTTTCTCGGCAACGAGATCGCGCGAAAGTACTGTCGCTTCGCCGCCTACCGTTTGGCTCAACATGAACGCTCCAACGCGTACATGATGTCCGGTGACGGTTTAAGGATGTTTCGCGAGTTCCTGCCTGATGAATGTGCGGTCGCGGTTCACGTTTACTTTCCTGATCCGTGGTGGAAAGAGAAACACCGTCGCAGGCGCGTGATGCGAGAGCCATTGATAAAGGACATCGGACGCGTACTCAAACTCGGCGGAATCTTCCATTTCTGGACCGACGTCGAAGAGTACTTCAACGAAACGGTTGGCTTGATGAAGGAGCACTCGGATCTTTCCGGGCCTCACCACGTCGAAGAACCGCCGTCGGAACACGACATGGATTATCGAACTCACTTCGAACGTCGCATGCGGAAAAACGATCATCCCGTTTTTCGATCGCAGTATCACAAAGGAAATTGACAACCGTTGTCGACATTGCCAGCGTCGCAATTGAATTCATGGATGCTGGCAGCATCCCCAACGTCCGACTACGTCAGCCAAATCAAAATCGCCAGCGTCGGCAGGGAAAGAATCGTACTCACCACAACCGTTCCTGCGGCAAGATCGGCATCACCATTCATTTGCTCCGCCAACACGTAGCTCGAAACGGCAGTCGGCATCGCACACAGAATGATCGTGACTTGCAATGCAACTTCGTTCATCCCCAACAATGTTCCAATCAACCAACCCGCCAGTGGACAAACGATGCATTTGTTCACGGCAGGAATCACCGTTTTCTTCCATCCTTTGACACTCGGGATCGAAATTAACTGGCTTCCGATTCCCAGCAACGCAATCGGAAACGCAGAAGCACCAACCACGGTGCACGTTCGCACGATCGCCGTCGGCAACTCCAGTTCCAAAAATTGAAACATCGCTCCTCCAACACAGGCCCAAATTAGTGGATTCTTTGCGATGCTCATCATCAGGTCCACATACGAAAACCCTTTTTCGGTGTCCTCGTTGTAAGTCGCCAACGCCACGACGGAACCGACATTGAAAAGAAGAATCGCTGGTGTCAGCGCAAGCAAAACTGCCGATTTGATCGCTTCTTTTTGCTCGATAGGAAAGTCTTCGATCAGGAACCAAACCAGCGGCAAACCCATGAACGCAAGGTTTCCACGAAAGCCCGCTTGAATCGCGGCGCCGCGTGAAGCAATTTGGGTTTTGAAAACGATGGAAGAGATCCACGAAATCACAAACGTCAACGCGACTGCCGAAATCAACGTGATCAGGATCAAATTTCCGCTCTCGCTCCCAGCGTCCGTTGCGGCTCCTGCAAGTTTGTAGAACAGAAAAAACGGCAGACCAAAGAAATAGGCAAACCGATTGAACGCTTGAGTGGATTCCGCGGTCAGAAACCCGTTCCAGCGCAACAGCATTCCCAATCCGATAACGGAAAAAATGGGAACAAGGCTGTTGATAATTTGCATTGAAGAAAGTCAAAAGTTAACAGAGGTACAGTGCACAGTTGCCAATTTGGGAGACGCGATCCAGCGAATCGCCTGTACCCTGTGAACTGTACACTTTCAGCTCACTCGTCCGTGACGCATCCTTCCGACGCAGACTTCACATTCTTGATGTACTTATACAGCGTTCCGCGTTTTGCTTTCAACGGCGGAGCAACCCAAGCAGCACGACGCGACGAAAGCTCTTCATCGCTGACATGCAAGTCGATTCGATTTTGTTCTGCGTCGACGGTGATCTTGTCGCCATTTTGAACTAGAGCAATTGGTCCGCCGTCTTGAGCTTCCGGGGTCACGTGGCCGACAATGAAACCGTGACTTCCGCCAGAAAATCTTCCATCGGTCATCAATGCAACGTCGTTGCCGAGGCCGGCACCCATTATCGCCGACGTTGGAGTCAGCATCTCCGGCATTCCAGGGCCGCCTTTCGGGCCTTCGTAGCGAATGATCACAACGTCGCCTTTGTTGATCTTACTTTCCTCAAGTGCCTTAACCATGTCTTCTTCGGAATCGAACACATTGGCAACGCCTTCGAACACAAGACCTTCCTTACCAGTGATTTTGGCCACCGAACCTTCCGGAGCAAAGTTTCCTCGCAAAATTTGCAAGTGCCCCGTTTCCTTGATTGGATTCGAAAGTGGGCGAATGATCTCCTGACCCTCAGCAAGTTCAGGCAAGTCCGCAACGTTTTCTGCGAGAGTCTTCCCAGTGCAAGTCACACAGTCGCCGTGCAGCAAACCTTCCGCCAACAGGAACTTCATCACAGCCGGCGTGCCGCCAATCGCGTGCAGATCTTCTTGGACAAATCGACCGCTTGGTTTCAAGTCTGCCAAAAACGGAATTCGATCGCTGACTTTTTGGAAATCGTCCAACGTCAAATCAACATCCACACTTCGAGCCATCGCAATCAAGTGCAGCACTGCATTCGTTGATCCACCGAGGGCCGTGATCACAACCATCGCGTTTTCAAACGCCTCCCGAGACATGATGTCTCGCGGTTTGAGGTCCAGTTTCAACAAGTTCAAAATCGCTTCGCCGCTGCGATGACATTCGTCGATCTTGTCGGGATCTTCGGCAGGAATCGAAGCCGAAAACGGCAGCGACATTCCAAGAGCTTCAATCGCACTGGCCATCGTGTTGGCCGTGTACATGCCGCCGCAGGCTCCCGCGCCAGGGCAGGACTTCTTCACGATCTCCTTGCGTTGTTCGTCGTCAATTTTTCCGGCAACGTATTCGCCGTAGCTTTGAAACGCCGAAACGATATCCAGTTTGCAGCCGTTGAGTTTGCCCGCGCGAATCGTTCCGCCGTAGACCATCAGGCTCGGCCGATTCAGTCGTCCCATCGCAATCAGGCACCCCGGCATGTTCTTGTCACAGCCCGGCAGCGCGATGCACGCGTCGTACCACTGTCCGCCCATGATGGTCTCGATCGAATCAGCGATCACGTCGCGCGATTGGAGCGAGTAGCTCATTCCCTCGGTACCCATCGAGATTCCATCGCTGACGCCGATCGTGTTGAAACGCATCCCAACAAGGCCCGCATCGACGACCCCTTTTTTGACTTCTTTCGAAAGCGCCCCCAAGTGCATATTGCACGTGTTGCCTTCGTACCAAACGCTGGCGATGCCAACTTGGGCTTTGTTCATATCCTCGTCGGTCATGCCGGTGCCGTAGAGCATCGCTTGTGACGCGCCTTGGACTCGAGGTTGAGTGATCTTGCTGCTGTATTTGTTGAGTTCTGACATGTTAGTAAGTTTTCAGTATGCAGTTTTCAGTGTGTAGTGTGCAACCATCGCCACATCCTACAAAAAAAGCTCTCAAGCATTCTTGCTCAAGAGCTTTGTAATTTCGCTCGCAATCAGTTTTGGACCTAAGCCTTGGCTGGTGCTTCTGCAGGAGTCTCGCTGGCGGCTACTTCCTTTGCGTCGCCCTCTTTGGCTTCCGCTTCTTTTGTCTCAGCAGCTTCGCCTTCGGCGCCTTCCGCCTCTTCGCCTTCTTCAACTTCTGGCTCTTCGACAAAAGTTGGATCTTCGCCTTCAACCAGCTTGTTCAACATTTCGCTGAACTTGCCGACAACATTGTGGCGATTCGGAGCACCTGAGAACATGTGAGCTTCGGTACCCATCGAAATGGCTCCAACGTGCTCTTTCGTTTTCAGGAACTGGCACAGTTTGAGAGAAAAGGCATCTCCACCAGTGCACGGCAAAACGCGATCCGCTGCCGTGTATGATCCCGGGGTTGCTTCTGCTCCAACGTCAGAAAGGATAACTTCCGATAGGAGTGCCAAATCCAAATCAGAAATCTGATCCATGGCTCCGCCGCCGACAACCCACTCCCATGTATCAAGCGAGAGACCAACGTTGGCGTGACCAACCGTTTGAACCAGCTTCAGAATCTCTTCTGCGGTTTGGATGAACTTGTAGTTTCCGTCAGCTTCGACCGCCGAAGATGCTTGCAGGTAAAGCCCAAGACGAATTCCGTGCTCTTCGAACTTTGCACCGATGTCTTCGATACGCTCGCGATGGCGATCGAAATTTTCCTGAAAGGGAACGGTTTCGCTGTTCGGCTGAATTCGCACACGACATCGTTTCGCGTTAAGCGTCGAAGCCAAATCCATAATCGTTTCAAGCTTCTCGCATGAGGCAACGAACTCTTCGTCGGTACCGCCGAAGTCGATTGCGAGGTCAAACGTGCCGATATCCATGTTGGCACTTTGGAGGAACTGACAAGCAAACTCTTTGCCGAGTGCATCATGACGACCAACGAGATCTGTCATGTCGATCTCAACGCCTTGGAAGCCGTGAGTCAACGCAAGCTCGATCAGTTCATTTTGACGACCGGCCACACCGAGGCCTTTTGAATTCAAAACTTTGTACATTTAGGTTCCGCTTCTTTCTGAAAGTTGGCCTCGTTTGAATCGATGCTGAAGTGGATCCATCGAGGCTTTTGGACCGCCGCTTTCGAGCGGGGGGCTTGTTGTTTTGGACATCCACGCAGATTTGAGCCGCGGATTATCACAAAAGACCCCGATTCGTTCTAGTGGAAAGTTTGCCAATGAGCCCCGAAAACGGGGAGAAATTGACTGTTTTAACCCCCGAACGTGGTTGTGGCTCCCAGCTGCAATCTTTGGGTGTCTCGCGGTCGGCTTCGGTTCAATATCTGACAGGATGAACAGGATCGACATGAAACGCAGGGAAATCCTGCAAAACATGTCCATTGAGCCAAAACGGTTGCTCTTGGGTACCTTTCCACCCTTTGAAGACCGAAAACTACGAGCCGACTAGAAATCTTCACACTTCACATGTTCCAGCGCCGAACCTATGATTGATCGATTACCACTTTGGTTGGTATTCGATTGATCGTTATTCAATCGAGCTATAACTCGGGGGCGAATTGGAATCGACCGGATTGACTGAAGGTTTGGTGGCGTGTCGTGGTTGATCAGAGGGCCACGTAAAAATCTGATCAAAACCTTAATTGCTAAAGATAACTCTTTCGCATTGGCTGCGTAGAAATACAAAGCCCCGGCTGATGGGCTCCGCTGGAGAGCTCTGAATGCTGGTCACCAATTCCAGATCGTAGTAAGTCACGTCGGATACGCTTGCTGCTAAACAAAGTTTTTGACTAGTTTGATTTTCAGGGTGTCGCTGCCCGGTTGGTCAGGCGAAATTTAAATCAACGACTACACACGTAGAGGCCAAATTGGAAACTTCGCGGGACGCGGGTTCGATACCCGCCGCCTCCACTTTTGACGACCTGAAACTTTGTTTCAGGTCGTTTTTTTTGCGATCTCAGGCGAATCGATAATTTTGAGTTCCGACACTGAATCAGACATGCAGGCTCCGATTCTTCGAGGTTCTCCGACTTTCAAGAGGCAGTTGTTGCACGATTGAAAACATGCGATCACGCCGGTAAGATTATGTCGGGACTTGTGCATATTCCCCGACGTTATCTAAATGAAGAAAACAAAACGACAACGCGTTATCCAACTGCTCAACAAAAGGCGGTTTCTGCGCCCTCGAGATCTCGATGAATTCCATATCTCGCGAGAGTACCTGAACAAGCTCTACGTCGAGGGCGTACTTGAGCGACCAAGTCGAGGACTTTACGTACTCCCAGATTCCCAGCCGAGCGAACTGAGAACGATTGTCGAAGCCTGCAAGTTGGTTCCCAAAGGAACTGTGTGTCTACTGACCGCGCTGCGAATTCACGAACTGACGACCGAGTCTCCGTTTGAAGTTTGGATGGCGATTGGCGAAAAGGATCGGAAGCCAAAAATTGACTACCCTCCGATACGGATCGTTCGTCACTCAGGTCAGTCGCTTTCTTATGGAGTTGAACGACGGAAAGTTGAAGGCGTCAAAATTTCGGTCTACTCTCCCGCCAAAACCGTCGCTGACTGTTTCAAGTACCGCAACAAGATTGGGCTGGATGTTGCTATTGAAGCACTTAGAGATTGCCGAAAGCAGAGAAAAGCCACCAACGATGAAATCTGGAAAGCCGCCAAGATCTGCCGCATGGCAAACGTGATGCGTCCTTACATGGAGTCCGTCACGTGACGAAAGACCGATCCAAAAACGTAGCAGCTTCTGTGCGCAGTCGATTACTCAACATCGCCCGGAAGAATGGAGAAGATTTCCAGCTCGTACCGATTCGCTTCGCACTTGAACGGATGCTGTTTCGATTGTCAAAGTCAGAGCACGCCAACGACCTTGTTTTGAAGGGAGCCATTCTCTTCCAAGTATGGAGCGGCGAAAGCCATCGACCGACGCGCGATGTCGACTTGTTGGGCCATTGCCGAGGCTATCGCCAACCAAACGAGCTTCAACAAAGACTGGTCAAAAAGTGGGCCGTGGAGCGGCTGAAACTTTTGGCAAAGCACTCGCGCAACTTTCTTTTTCCGGAAATCTCATGATCGCATACCAATCCTTGCATACTTATCGTGATCTTCTGGAGGCCCTTCAAAATGCCTCCGAGGAACAACTCGACATGCGGATTCAATGCACCGACAGCCATCCCGTCGACGAGTATGTTTACAAGCTCAAACAAGCTATTTGCATTGGCACTGTTGATGATTTGGATTTGAGATATGCTCGCAGCGTGAATGACAACCGCAGGAATGGTAACGAAATCGTGCTGTTCTGCGATGGAAATCCATTTGGGGAAGATGGTCGAACGGCAAGCACCTTGAAAGATACAGAAACCGCACGCGATTCAAAGAATGCAGAGAACTTTTTTGACCGCCTCGAGCCAGTCTATCCAGAAGATCACGATGAAAGTCGTGACTGGACAGGCCCCGCCCAGAAACTTGCCGATCAGATTCCTCGAAAGCGAACCGAAGGAACACTCAAAGACATTCTCAAAAATCGCATGAGTCGAAGCGGCGACTGAAAAGGAAGTCTGTAAAATATACAGTTGCTGAGACGTATGTTGCGCTCTCAGATGTTTCGGTCCCAGAAAATATTCAGATTTCCGTTTGAAGAAAAACCATTAGCCGTCCAAGAGGATTTGGTCAGAGTGAATACTACGATCCAGCAGTTGGTCGACTGCATCAACAGTGTAAAGAAACACAAGGCAGAGTTCTTCTCTTCCGGGCAAATCGGCCTGGCACTTACCGAAGACGCGATTGAGATTGAAGGCATTGGACCCGTCAACCTCCCGATGCGTCCCAAACACGTTCGCGAGTTGATCGCTCACGCGGAGTCAGCTCCGTACGGAAAAGGGACTCGAACGATTGTTGACACTTCAGTCCGCGATTCGCTCGAAATCAAGGCTTCCTACCTGAGTTTTTCAGACGATTGGAAAGCCGCGATTGACCAAACAGCTCGCAGCGTTGCCGAACAACTCGGACTACCACCAGATCGGATCAAGGCAAAGCCTTACAAGTTGCTGATCTATCCCAAAGGCGGATTCTTCTTGCCCCATCGGGACAGCGAAAAGCGCAAAGGGATGGTTGCAAGTCTGATTGTGATGCTACCTTCAAGATTCGGCGGTGGTGACCTGCTTGTTGAACACGAAAGAAAGCCTCGAAGGTTTGACTTCCCGCAGGCACGACGCCAGGAGGCCTGTGACTATGCGGCGTTCTATGCGGACTGTTTGCACGAAGTACGCAAAGTCACCAGTGGAGTGCGCGTCTGTCTGTCCTACAACCTGAGCTTGAAATCACAGCGCAAGACCAAACGGAAAACTACCCCCAACGCCAAAGCCAATCCCGTATCGCCGCTGGTTTCGGCAATCAAGAATTGGACACAGGACCGACCCGCCACTCCTCTGGTGTTTGCAATGGAGCATCAGTACACCTCTGGCGGTTTAACGCAGGACTTGCTCAAAGGCAAAGACAGAATGATGGCCACGCATCTGATCGCCGCTGCGGAACAAGCGAATTGTTGTTTGCATTTTGGACAAGTTGAACGTCATTTGATTGAGCATGCCATGGACGGATTTTCGGAGTACGACGGATACCGACGAGGAGGATACCGACATCATTATCGAACTCCTGAAATTACAGATCCTTCCGATCTTGAGATCCTTGAGGTCATTGACGAGCACGTGACGATTGATGGCTGGAGGTCAGCGTCAGGAAAAAACGTTCGCATGGAGCCACTGTCTGTCGGCAGCGATTCCATTGTCTCGCAAACGCCCATCGATCAATGGAAACCAACATCGTTTGACTACGAGGGCTACACTGGCAACGCCGGCAATACTCTTGACCGCTGGTATCACAAGTCGGCAATTGCAATCTGGGCCCAATCGGATCATTTTAATGTGCTTGTCGATATGGGGATGAAGAGCAGCATCGCCCAGTTCCTCATGCGCCAGAACAAGTTTGCCAGCCGCAAGAAACCCAATCCGGAAATCCACAACCAGCAAGTTCAATTTGCTCGGGCAATCATCAACGGCTGGCCCAACCGTCTGTATCTGTATAACCGTGTGGATGTTGAGCGACAGATCCACCTTGAAAAGTTTGCCAAGGCATTGCCCCAGTTAAACGACCTGAAACTGCTGGATGAATTTCTTCAACAGGTCGCGGTTCGCGATTGGTCTCTTCCATTGGCGGACTTGATTCGTAAAAGCGCGAAACAGTTCTCGATTGTTGAACTTTCTGATGTAATCTCAAGCTATCTCGACACTGTACCTGAGCCAAACAAATACGGTCGGACGATGGCATCGGGACTGCCTCTTCGCGATGCAAAATGGTTGTTGGGGCTGGCAAAGCTGAAATTACGCGTTGGCTTGAGCGATGAACAACTCCATCGGTTCAGCCAGCAGATGATCTGGCGATTGGACAGAAAAATTGACGAACTGGCCCAAGCTAACTATCCGCAACCGAGACATGTTTCTGAAGCTTTGCCCACATTGATGAAGGCCATGGTCGCGGCGAATAACGAATCAGGTTTCACAAATTGCTATGAGCTTCGAATGAAAGCGGGCGAGTTACTTGCTGTTCGGGAGTTTGACGTTGCCGTGTGCTGTGAATTGATCGCGTGGTCAGACAAAAACTGTGCCAAGCGTTTGCCAGCGCTTTCAGACTGGCTTCAAAAAGTTCGCGACTTTCTCAAACGTGCAACCAAGTCAGCGCCAAAGCAGCCAACCAGTTTCGTACGGACTTCAGACGTAAGTTGCAACTGCAGGGAATGTCAGCAGTTGGCAGAGTTTCTGGCGGAGGATGTGGAACATGGAGCGATCAAGACACTCAAACACAAATGTGAACACCTTCAGCAGCAGATCGCTGACGACAAACTCGATGTTCATGCAACCATCGACCGCTTGACCCGACCCTTTACACTTCGAATGAAGAAAACTTCCGGTAGTTTCCTGCATTCGAGCAACCAATACAAGGAAGATTTGAAGCTGCTAAAATCACTCCCCAAATAGCCGCACCTGAATCGCATCCATGTTTTATGGCCCGGCGTCGGCCTGGCCGCGACTTAAAATTTCTGGCAACCGATAAAGATCAATTTTTTCACGAAGCTGTATGACGCGCGGGTCATCTTCGTGCGTGATCTGGCACATCATTTTCAGTGCCGATTCGGCCGTGTCGGGATCGTCGTCAAGCAACGCAACCTGAACCTGAGTCGTTAGCAGCATCATGGCTTCGGATATGTGAAGTTTGGGGCTTTGAAAGACGTTGCCTATCAGCTTCTTGGCAATTTCCATGTTCCCACTGTCGGCTTCGTCGATTGCAAGAGCAAGCGCCGCGAACGCGTAGTCGGGACGATCAGCATGAATCTGTCTGAATTCTTTTCTGGCTTTCTCAAACTCGTCACCACGTTGTCTTCGCTGCCATACTTTAGCCAAATTGTATCGCGTTGAGGGACATTCCGGTTCCCGATCAAGTACCTGTTGAAACGCTTCCTCGGCCTCATCCAACTCGCCTTCTCGCATCGCCCAGTAGCCGTGCTCCAAAAGTTCGCTCCTCCATGGTTCCACTTCAACTGGTTCGTCCGTGATTTCAAAACCAACCAGTTTGATCTCTGTCCAACTACCACGCGAATAGAAGCGGTGCGGCCCTGCATCAACAATGGATTTTTCTTTCAGAGTCGTCAGAGCTTTGTGTCTAAGGGCATCCGGACCCCGATCACTGAACGCAAAATCCTTGAGGGCGCCAAGCATCGGCGGTGTCCCATCACCCAATGCGAAATTTAACGCGAATTCGCGAGCAACCGAGTCGCCTCGGTCAAGCAGAGCAGGTACGACGGTTGCAACCACGGGGTTATCACTGGCCAAGTCGCCTGCGACAAGTGCTGTGCTGTTTTCATACCGCTTGATCATTGCCTCCATGAAGGGCCTAGGCAACCATTTGTTGATCTTTTGACTCCAAGCCGCGTGCCCGTTTTCAATGTCGATGTCATCGAGGTTCTGCCTCGCATCGTCGTGGTTCGGATCAATATCGAGGCATGCTGCCCACAACCTTTCGGCTTCGCCCTTGTCTCCCATTCGGAAATGGGCAACCGCAAAAAGATGCAACAGACCGGCTTCTTTGTCGTCGTCAAGTGTGAGCCTGATCAGTCAGGGAATCGTTGGTGGATTTGCTGGAGTAACCCTCCTTTTCGGATTCCGATACCTCATTGCCGGGTTAAAAGGCCAACCAGAATTTCTTGTGATCGCCGCAGTGATCGGTGTTGTTGGTGTGGCCATTACTGGCTTGGCATATTTCTTTCTCTGTCGCACCAGTCGACTGGAACAGTATTCAAACGGCGTTCAAATCAAACGCGGCGAACAATCAGTGTTTATTCCATATGACGACATCGCTGAATTCAACGCGAAGGAGTACGACTTGCACCTGAACTTCGTCTACAACAATACGCTCTACTGGTTTAAGCTCGTCGACACCCATGGGCAAGTGCATCGATACGATTGCCACGCGATGTACGGATCAGAAAAGCAAAAATCGATTCAGCAATTCTGCGAAGTCGTGAATAAAGCAACATATTCCGAATCCGATAGCTAACCGCGATTCGATCAACTTACGTATCTCAAGAAAGCAACAGTTCCACTGGAAAGAAGGGGCTCTCAAAGCACAATTCGTTTGCCTCAAAGAGCCCTTTCTCGATTCCGAGAGAGGCAAACATTAAAGCTTCACAGGCGATGAAAAAGTTGCAGTTTTTCCGATTCGCTTTTTTCTTCGCAAGAGTTTCATGGGCTTGAACCATTTCATCGATCACATCAACTAGTTGTCGCGATTCAGATTCTTCGATGAGGTCGATAGCCTTCCAAGGCACTTTGCATTCTTGCGGCGCTGATGAAGCCTCCGATTTATCACCAAGAACTAGACACCCTAACTTTTTCGTGAGTGCTGCTTCACCTGCGGTGCAGGCTGAGTACTTGGAATTGCCTAGGCTGGCGTTTTCAGGATCCCATATCAAAGAAGCCAATTCCCTTGCAGCATCCCGCATTCCACAGATAAGAGCATTCGATATGGCCCAATATGCGTACCTCGAATTTGTTCAAGGGGCAGCCTGAACTTCTTGTGTACGCAGCAATTATCGGCGTCGTTGGAATGGCGATCGCGGGAGCGGCCTACATGTTCCTGTGCAAGCCAGTTCGCCTTGAGCAATATGACAACGGGATTCTGATCAAACAGGCAAACGAATCGAGCTTTTTGCCTTTCGATGAGATCGTAGATCTCACTGCCAAAGAATACGATCTTCATTTGAACATGGTCTACAACAACACGCTGTATTGGCTCAAGTTCACAGACAGCAGCGGCAAGGTCACCTTTTATTACGCCAACGCAATGCACGGATCAGAAAAACAGAATTCCATTCAATTGCTCTGCGAATTTATGAAAGACCCGATTGCCGGTTGAGCCATAAAGGGCCTAACACTAACCGTGAGTACATGTTACCGGTTCAATACACCTTGCTCGTCAATGTTACATAGACGACGAGAAATTGAGGAAAAGATATGCTTCAACGGAGGCCATGCTCTTTTGCCATTTCAAGAAACTTTTGATCAAGTGTCTTCTTTCCGAATCCCGCCTCAATGAACCTTAGTGTTTTCTGCCGCATTAGCGGTTCTAGGTCTTCTGGCGAAAGAGCAGTTTGGAACGCTGAGAATTCTTCAAGGTTTGGAGCTTTGATTGCCCCTGCTATGCAAGAAAGTAGTTTGCACTTGAAGACTCCAATTTTTCTCAATGCTTTGCATCGCGAGAAATCCGGAAGACGTCTAAGGGTTGAAACTAGATTTAAATCAATTTCTTCCAGCGATTTCAATCTTCCAAGGACTTCAACGCTCGTATCTGTCAGGCGTACATTGTTGATGAATACACTCGACAGTTTTGGAAACGATGAAAGAGAAGTCCAGTCCTTGATTTTCGAATTGTAGATTCTGAGATCCTGAAGTCCCTTCAATTCGTTGAACAGAGAAAAGTCGTCTAAGTCCGTTTCCTCAATGCTTGCTATTTTCGCTCCCTTTTTCTTTGAGAGACGACTAAGGTCTCGTGCAGTCAGCTTTCCCGAAATAGAGACCGTTTCTGCGGAAGTTGTTAATGGCATGAAATATCCAATCTGAGCTTTGAATCGGTCTTAGCAACCGCGGCTTCCTTTAGGTGGCTTTACAGTACGGAGTCTTCGAAAGGCAGACAACCCATACTTCCGCAGCCTCGTCAATACAGGTATTTTCTTACTAGTTTGTTGTGCCCGAATACTATTTGTTAGCTTGAACCCCTTCCGACTATGTTTGTCAATCTGATCCTGTTCATAGAATCGGACGACATTGTTCCGGTCATTGTCTGGAACATTAGTCATGTCCACTTCGATAAACTGGAGCTTCGCACCACGGTCTAACAGCGCCCTTGCTTTTGCGGGTCATAAAAAGGTGTCAGGAGCCTATTTCCCATTCTGGGCAAGTTTCTTGGGCCTGCCTCTTGGTCTTAGCGTGATTTCCAGTCCCTGTTGCTTTGCTGTTTCGTTTGCCCAGTCTTTGGTTCCAAAAGGGCAGCCACGTTTGATGCAGTTCTGCAATGCACCTTTCTCTTTCTTGGTTATCGGTTCGTTGACTCGTTCAATCCAGCGTGGCAATCGTTTCACGGGCCATTTGGAAAGCTTGATAACCGAGTCGCCACCGCACCAATTCCAGAGGCTACCCCACCGATAATCTTCAGCACGAGCGACGATTCCGGCTGTCAAAGCATTTCGTTCGACATAGCGGCATACGGTATGGAAATGATCGTCATCCTGCACGGGGAAACTTTTGTAGCGACCCTGATAGACGTGACCGTAGCCAGTTGTTTTGTTGTGTGCGTGATATCTCTGTGTGTGGGTCATTGTCACCCAGCCCAGAAAAGCGGACATCGCTTTATCCTCATGGGGCGAAAGAACCATGTGCCAATGGTTGCTCATCCACTGATACGAAATCAGATCGACGGGGTATTTCTCAAGCCCTTGCTTGACGACACGCTCGAAGGCTTCAAAGTCAGCGTCTTTGAAGAAGATGTTGTTGCGGGCGTTACCACGATTCAAAGCGTGATAGATCTGGCCAGCAAAGTCGGAGCGAAGAGCACGAGGCATGGCATCCCTTGATTCGGAACTGAGACTCCAGAAAGCTTAACAAAAAGCTGCCCATTTTGCCAATTAGGCTCCTGACACCTTTTCTCCCTCCAAGTCGCCAACCGTTGAGCGATTTGCTGTCCAATCCAGTCGGCGACGAATGGAGCGAACGAAGTTGATTGCAAACATCACGCTCGACGCAATTGCTACTGGTGTTTACTACCCAAACAAGAATCCCATGACATGCAGCACTTGCCCCTATCAAAGGGCCTGTGCGGCCTGGCGTGGATAACAAAAAAGGAGCTGCCTGTGGGAGCAAGACAAAAGTTGAATTCCGTCTATTTTGGTATCGCAGCGTTCATTGCTGGCTTTGTCGGATTGGCATCGAAGTCACTCTGGGTTTTCGTCATCTGCTTAGCTGGATTGGTCGCAGCAATGTTTCACGATGGCTCTTTACGCGGCAATCCACGTGGCCGTCGATAATTCATCGACAGGTCATCCGTCCAGATGCTTGTCATTAAAAACGAACAACAGCCATTAGAACTTGGCATCCACCCGGCTTGTCCGGGGTGGATGTCATTTTTTTAGCTATCAATTGTAATGACAAAGTCATTTGTCGCGTCAATCTCGAAGACCTCTGTTTAGCCCGTTGTGATTTCATACGAGTTACCATCTCCGTAACTTTTCAGCATGGCATCTTCAAAAGTCTTGAGGAGCTTGTCACTGGCCTCCTTCTTTTCCTTATGCTCGTTAGCTGCTTTATAAGCAGCCTGAGAAACAAGTACCTGCCCAATCGTTGTATGCTTGGCATTCTTGTCGTTGACTTGAATCTGAAGGTTTGCCGCATTGTCGCTGGTGTTTGTTTCTCGATCCAAGCGAACAGTCTTTTTCTTTTTCAGAGTGCGCTCTTGATTAGGGACTAAACCATCAAAGTGACCGATTGATTTCAGTATTCCAGCAAGGGTCTTAACCTCAGTTTTGTCATGTTTGAGCTTGATTGCGTTTGCATACCCTGTAATCCCACCCTTGTTAGTGAGGGTGAATGTTGGGAGTTCAGCGGTTGTATCTGACATTTCATCTTCCTTGTTAGAGTTTTCTTACATCCAAGAGTTGACTTGTGTGTATCGTTCTTGGCCCTGCCGCATCCTTCGAATTCTAGCACTGCTCTCCTTAAAAATACTTTCGAAATTGCGGTCACTTCCGGTAACTTCATTTCCCAATGAGTTGTGGGGAACAATCTGTTTGCAGTTCGCGGTCAATTCGGTAAAGATCAATCAACTCAATTTTGGAGGTGACTGATGAGACTTGCTGTATTCAACGTGGAAAACTTGTTTGATCGCGCAAAGGCCCTTAACCAGGATTCGTGGGACGACGGGCGAGACGTTCTTGATAAGTTTGCTGACCTGAACGAACTGCTTGGAGAAAGGAATTACACTGCTGCACGCAAGCGAAAGATGGTTGAGCTGATGATCGAACTTGGCTTGGAAAGCAGCGACACCGGGCCGTTTGTTTTGTTGCGAAGGAACAGAGGCAATCTACTTCGTCGTCCACGCGGAGGTGGTTTGGAGATTATTGCATCCGGGCGAATTGATTGGTCGGGATCGTTGGAGTTAAGGGATGAACCTATCGACGACTCGGCAATGAGAAATACAGCAAGGGTGCTACTCGATATCAACGCTGATGTAGTCGGTCTTGTTGAAGCCGAAAGTCGGCCTGTTCTCGATAAGTTCAACCGCGAAATCATTTCCTCACTAGGCGATACGCCGTACGGTCGATCAATGTTGATCGACGGTAATGATAGTCGAGGGATTGATGTGGGGTTGTTGTCTGGTGACGAGTATCCGGTAATCAGCATGGTCAGCCACGTTGATGACAGGGACAGAAGTGGCAAACGGATCTTTTCAAGAGACTGCCCAGAATTTTTGATTCAAACTGCTGCTGGGTATGAATTGCTCGTCATGGTTAATCACCTAAAGAGTAAAGGGTACGGCGGTACCGCAGCGAGCAACCGAAGAAGAAAGGCTCAAGCCAAACGTATCGCGGAAATCTACGAGCAAAGGATTGCCGAAGGCTACCCTTACGTAGCCGTCCTTGGCGACTTGAATGACACTCCGAACAGCAATCCCCTGAAGCCACTAATACAGGAAACAAATCTCACCGATGTATTTGAGCATCCAGACTTTGACGATGGTGGTTATCCAGGAACCTATGGATATTGCAATGCCGGCGATAAGATCGACTACGTATTGCTTTCTCCAGATCTGTTTGACTTGGTTGAATCCGGTTTCGTAATGCGTGAAGGAATGTGGCCTGGAGTGAGGCCTAGAAGGTGGGATTGCTATGCCGAGATTACCAAGAAGAGTGAGGTTGCATCTGACCATGCTGCGATCTGCGTCGACATTGATCTGTAGAACCAGCGTAGTTGTCTCGCATTTCTCGCTTTGACTTGGCTTGGGTTTAAGGCGTCGGATTTAGGTTTCGTTAGAATAACTCAAGGCGTTATTGAGTTGGTCGCAGTCTTTTCATTGGGTTTGCTCTCGCGCCCCGGTTTGGAATGGCTGATGACTAGGAGAAGAGTTCGAAGTGCCCAGCGACGTTCCCGGCAATATGAAAATGACCAGCAATTGCTTTCCGAGGCAGCGCAAAAGAAAAATGAAAAGACCCTCAACAACTGGCGCCGAAAATAGATTTCAAGCCAAAAGATCAATCAGTCTTGCGTTGTCGTGGTATCTACCTCGCCTCGACAATGGGTGGCATACGAACTTGCTGATGACTGAAAAGGTGGGCTAGCCTTGCGCTCATGCCATCATTAAGGCACGGTAGAGGTCGTCTTGGAGGGGGGTGTCTGCAAAACCAAACGCAAAACAGATGCCGCATGACATCGGGTTTTGGCCTTCATCTCTTTCTGACACTTCCTTTCCGGTCTCCGGCCATTGTCTGTGGCGCCAAAAACTGAGGTCACATTCTCTTTAGATACAACGCGCCAGAAAGAGTTGGCTTCATTCACTTTTCCGGTAGAGTCTGTTGAGACAAACTGCTCGACTAAGGAGAAGGATTTTTCAATTCGGCTTCGATAGCGAATGACTTGCCAATTGCCGACCGTATAGTCCTTAACTTTGACAAGGTCGTCGGTTCCTGGTGCAATGAAAATATCACTGGTACATTTGCTCGTGCCGTATTTTGGAACGCCTTTGTCCGTTCTGCGTTTTACAGACGGCGAGCCAATAGACCAGCCGATTCCCATGGGCCCGTTGCCGCTGCCACTGTTGTACGATAATGTGATTCCGCCAAGAGTTTCCAAACGCGCGGGGGCGGTAAAGAGTGTGATTGCCGAGGAAGCCGAGCCAGTAAATGCGTCGACTGAAAACTTCTCATTGAGCCCTTTTAGTGCCCCTCCGCCTTTGGGGAGACTTAAGGCAGGCTTTTTGCCTTCTGACCGGGTTGCAGGTGCCGCCGGATTAGATGGGTTGCTTGATGGTGTCACTGTCATCCAAAATTCGCGGAACAGATCTGATGAGGCCAGTCACGGTGGACTCAAATTATAAATGTTGGCACTTTGGAAAGCAAAGAAATTCAAGGCATGTTGTCTTCTGGGGAAGAAAAGCGAGACGCTGCTTGTTGAATCGCTTCAGGCGGCTTCAATTGCTGTTGCCGAGGTAAATCCGCGCCGGGTTCGAGACTTCGCAAAAGGCATTGGCTGCGATGCAAAAACAGATTCCATCGATGCAAAAGTGATCGCTCGCTACGGTGAAGTTGTGCAGCCCCAAGCTGCTCGACCGAAGACCAAAGCGGAAAAAGAACTGGCAGCCATGGTGATTCGCCGACGGCAACTGCTGAAGATGATCAACATGGAAAACAACCGTCTTGGCCAATCGTCTTCCAAAATGGTGAAGTTCATCAAGGAGACGCTTAAAACCCTGGAAAAGCGGTCAAAAAGCTGGATGTTCTTATCGCTGAGGCAGTTAAAGCGGAGAAAACCTCATCGCGTAAAGTGGAGATCATGGATTCTGTCAAAGGTATGGGGCCAGTTGCCATCAGCACATTTGTCGCTGAGTTACCGGAGCTGGGTGAACTCAATCGCGGGCAAATTGCCAAGCTTGTTGGCGTGGCTCCGATCAACGACGATTCGGGTCAGCACAAGGGCAAAACGCAAGACGATCGCAGGTCGAAGTTCGGTTCGTCGAGTGCTCTACATGGCGACTCTGGTTGCCACGAGGTTCAACACGCGGATCCGAGCTTTCTATCAAAGGCTTCTTTCCCAAGGTAAGCCCAAGAAACTGGCGTTGGTCGCTGCAATGCGAAAGTTGTTGACGATACTCAACACGCTCGTCAAACGAGATGAGCTGTGGCAAGAGCCTGAGACCGCATAGTAAAAAACGAGCGTCTGCGAAATCCGCAAACGCTCGCCATGGATGAGTCATTGACGCACCATCGGCCTAGTTACCCCTTGAACTGTTGTGCTTCCACAGAGCAGTTCTCTGTTTCTCCAGACGCTGACATTTTAATGCTGCGCTCAACGCGTTTCAAGAATCATTGAACACCAGAGTCATGCCTCAAAAAACTTCGGGGGTTTGGGGGCAGAGCCACCAAGTGACTCTACTGCCGATAAACAAAATTCTTTGTTTTGAAGTTGACAATGATTAAGACCGTCGCTGACACCTTTTCTCTGCCTTGCGATCACAAGTTGAAACCGTAATGTCGATGATCAAGCGGCGTCAGGGATCATTCTGCAAAGGCAAAACTTACTGGAGCAGGTGTCGAGAATTGCACTTGATGGTGCTCACACACAACATCATGATTCTCTTACCGCTATCCACTTTTCTAGGTTCTTCCGGGTTTTTAGTGGCAGTTGGCTTGAAGGCCGGGATTTTTGTATCCTTTTGGGATGAAAGAACTTAGCCAACACTACCGTACGCTTCTTGGTCTCAATGATTCCTGGTCTGTTGATGAAGTCGATCTCAACC
>CALLUY010000217.1 GCA_938010615.1 uncultured Pirellulaceae bacterium
ACGAGCGACATAAAGAAGTCGTCCATCAGATGGCTGTTGCCAATGCGGAAATATTTTTCGCCCTCGAAACGAAGATACTCGCCAGTTATCACTTGAAGATCGGATGTCATTGCGGTTGCTTCTTGCTCTTTTGTGTTCGATTCAACAATCATGATCCGAGCTTTCCTCTTCGCTGTTCCAATTCAGCACGAATCGATTTGGCTTTCTCTTCAGTAATTTCGTAGGTCGCCATGATGGCAAGCGCTAAAGCGGAAGTCGCCATCGGAATCACGACATCGAAAATTCTTAACCAGAACAGCGCCGATTCTGGTTGCTCAACACCGAGGTCAACATCGAACCCTGAAACGTTTAGTAGAATTCCCGTAAGCAGTCCGGCCAAGGCCATTCCGACTTTAACCATCCACCAATAGATTGCTCCGAAAACCCCTTCGCGGCGTTGATGCGACTGCAATTCGTCGTAGTCGCAAACATCAGAGATCATCGAGCCCATCAAAGTGAACAGGGAGCCGGTTCCAAACGCCACTAGCGGACAGGCGATCAACAGCAAATACGGCATGCCGGGGTTGTAGCCGAACCACTTGAGTCCGTAACCCAGAATCGAAAGCCCAATCGTAACCATGAACGTCTTGCGTTTGCCCAGTCGTTCCGAGATCAAGGCCGTTAGCGGAATCACCGCCAGCGTGCAAATCGCCGTCAGCGATCCGAACCAACCGTTAAGCCCACCGGCCGCAGCGTTGGCTCCATCGAGATCCATGCCGCCCGCGAAGACGTAGTAGATCATCACGTAGAGCGAAAACGAGATTCCTAATTGGAAACCGTTGAACACGAGGAACGTCGCCGCACAAAGTTTCACAAACGGGCTGCACTTGAGCGAACTCAGCAGGCCCTTGAAGAAGTCGGCTGTGTTTTTGGCAAAGCCTTCACTCTCAGGTTTGACCGCAAGTTTGTCCGTCTGCACGATCTCACGGCAGAAAATCGCTGGAACCATTCCCAATAAGATGATCGCTCCACCGACCCACAGCGCGAGAACTCTCGCCCCGTGCGCCATGTCGGTGAACAGGTCGCTGGCCATGATCGCCCAAAACCAGGGCAGCCCAACCCAGGCGAGTTGCCCAACGGTGTTCGCGAAAGCATGGAGTCTTGTTCGCTCGTGGTAGTCGGGCGTCATTTCATAACCGAAGGCCACAAACGGCGTCGCGTATACGGTATAGGTCAGGAAGAAGATCACCGAAGCAACCAGGAACGCCCAAAAGTAGAACGACTCTGAGTAGCCTGAAGGAATCTGCCACATTGCCGCAAAGCAGAGCCCTGCCAAAATCGCTCCAGCAAAAATGTACGGCCGCCGCCTCCCCCAGCGTGAACGAGTGTTGTCCGAGATGTATCCCATCATCGGATCTGAAACGGCATCAAAGATCCGCGGAATGAAACCAATGACTCCGACCAACACCGGATCCATTCCCAAGCCGAGGTTCAGGATCACCATCATCGCAGGAAGAGCACCGGCTTGCAGGTTGTTGACAAACATCCCAATCGCGTAGGCGCTCTTTTGCACAAACGGAATTCGATCGGCGGACTGCGGAGGACTTTTCGTGCCGCCGGTTTCTGGACCGGAGTATGGGTTCGTTTCTTCGCTCATTGGCCACTGACTCTGTAGATAGCGTTTTAATGGGGATGATCCCAATACGATCGTTTCTGAAACCGGTTTCCGCAAGGCAATTTGCAGTTCGAATATCTAATTATGACCGCAAACCTACGAATTCCAGTTTTGGCCAGACTGACGGGGCGGTTTGGATAAGACTCTATTAATTGCGTGTCAATCAAAACCGTCAGCCAACAGACCAAAATGCCCGAAGGCCATACCGTCCACCGCATTGCTTGCGATCAAACTAAAACGTTTGCCAGTCAGAAAATGATTGTTGTATCTCCGCAAGGTCGTTTCGAGGCCGAGGCCAAAAAACTCTCCGGTCGCCATTTGATTGGAGCCGAAGCGTTTGGGAAGCACTTGATTTACTTGTGGGGCACGAAGACTCGCGAGCCAGCCAAAGAAGCCAAGCCATCCGCGATCATGCATGTGCATCTTGGTCTCTATGGAAAGTTTCGATTGCACAAGAACCCGCCGCCGGAGCCTCGCGGCGCCGTTCGCGTTCGCATGATCGGCTACGAACGAGCCTTCGATCTCAACGGTCCCAACACTTGTGAGCTGCTTTCGAAAGACGCCTTTGAGCAACTGAAGAATCGCATCGGCGCCGATCCGCTTCGTGATGATGCGGATCCGCAGCGAGCCTGGCAAAAGATCACCAAATCACGAAGGGCCATCGGCGGCTTGCTGCTGGATCAATCGGTCATCGCAGGAATCGGAAACATCTATCGCGCCGAGATTTTGTTCAAGCTTGGCATTCATCCGGAAGTTAAAGGCAACGAGCTAACCCGGGAACAGTTTGATGGCATCTGGTCGTTAACCGTGAAGCTATTGCAGATCGGATTGAAGTACAATCGAATCATCACCGTTGATCGCGAGGACGTCGATAAACCGCTAAGTCGGCTGACGCGATTCGAACGAATTTTGGTCTACAAAAAAAACCGATGCTCAACGTGCGGAAACCGCGTTCGACAGTGGGAGGTCGCGGCGAGGAAAATGTATGCTTGCGAGAACTGTCAGCAGTAATTTGTAGTAACGGATTCCGGCCGTCACTACGGAAAATGGCACCTACCACGCAAAATGGATGAACAATGGATTCCCAAAGTCGCAACGTTGATGCGTTTTCACAACGCGTTGGCGGAAACGATTCTCGAACTTAAGCCTATTGATTCTTGGCCGCATACGACAGAAGTCCAGCAACAGCTTTTCTGACCCGACGCACCAATACAAACGTCAATTTCCCTCGCGCCGAAACGCCAACCCCGTCAGAACAGACCGAACAATCGGCCCCGGAAACCCTGTAAAAATTGGCCTCATTTTCAACGATCACCATCACTAAGGGCTAAAAGTGCTACCCTTGATCTGACCCTGCTGCGACGGATTGATAGCAGATTTTTCATAGGGATGGACCAGCCGTGTCCGACTTCCCGCGAAGATAAAAGTACGAAACGAGTTTGTGCTTTAAGGAGATCCGTTGATGGCAAAGTATTACATTCAATCAAAAAATGTTTCGTTCGTAGTCTGTGCGAACGACGCCGAAGGCGCTGCTCTCTGGGCGATGCATCGCGTCATCGACGAAAAGATCTGCGACTTTGAAGAGCAGAAATTGCTCGACATGTGGTTCGAAGATGAAGACTTCGACGACGAACCAATCGACGATATTCCGCAAGCCGTTCCTTACGAGGCGATGCTTGACGGACTGGCCGAGTTCGGTGAAATGATCAGTATCAGCGAACGTGGCGTTGGCCATGACGAAGCTGGATTGCTTGAGACTGAAGAAATTTTTCGTCAGTGGCGTCAACTGATGAAGGCTGTCGATCGTTTGTTTGACCAGATGGGGTAGTTGAACATTGATAGGTCGAGGACTGGCATGCACCTCGCTCACGCTCTTCGAAGTTGCAGTGTTCCGGTCATTTCGGGCCAACGGCCCAGCAATTTACCTAGCCCGGCCCGCAGGGCCGGGATTGCGTTGGACGATCACTTAGGGCTGAAAGCCCGACCAGTTGCGGCGCATGTGCGCCCTAACCGAAGCAAC
>CALLUY010000218.1 GCA_938010615.1 uncultured Pirellulaceae bacterium
CCACGACAACGCGTTCAATCACTTCTTCGCCTGATCAATCGCCTGATTCAAAAAGTGCTTTACCAAACGACCCTTGATCGTCTCATGTTCTAGCAATTGCTCTGCCACCGACGCGATGGCTTTTTCGTGAACTTCATCGCTCAAAATGTATTCGGTTTTATCAAGCAAACGACGGTGAAGTTTTTCGAACTGACGCTCGGTGTTGGCACGCGTTGAAAGCAAACTCTCGATTGCCCTGAGGTCCGAAGCGGCTCCCTTGGGACAATAGGAGCCAGTAAAATGAGCTTCAGCAACCATTCCCGCAAACAGAATCAATACTTCGTCTTCCAGCCAGTCTTGTGAAGCTTTCGAACGACCTTGATCCATCTTCACGGCTCCCAGTCGCACGCCGCCAGTTTGCAATTTCGCGGAAACGATCGTTGCTTTGTGAATCGACCTGCCAAGAGAAACCGCCATCACCGCGTGCCCCGCTTCATGATAGGCCGTCGCCTTCATAGATGCGGATTGAGTTTCGGGCTGGTTCGGTTTCACTTCGTCGGAGCTCATGCCGGCAGTATAACCTGATGCTGCATGATGTTCGCATCTAATCCCGCCCACGATGCTCCCGCAGACAGTAAACACAATCAACAAGCATTAGCGAAACGGTCGTGGCACGCTTGAAAGCTCAGTACTGGGAGTGGTATCGTAGCCGTTTTCAAAGACGATATTCTTTTGCGAAACACCTGATGCGATTCGAAGTAACCGGGCAACTCGTTGACGTGCATCTTGGCGAGATCTATCCCGGACAGGTTTCGGTCGTTGACGGACGCATCGAGTCCATCGAACGAATCGAAGAAGCCCCTGCGCATTTCATGATGCCGGGTTTTGTCGATTCGCACATTCATGTTGAAAGCTCGATGTTGTTGCCGGGCGAATTCGCTCGCATCGCCGTAACGCACGGCACCGTCGCCACCGTTTCGGATCCCCACGAAATCGCAAACGTCTGCGGCATCGATGGAGTCGAACTCATGTTGCGAAACGCAACCGCTTCTGATTTTAAGTTCTGCTTCGGAGCTCCCGCCTGCGTTCCGGCAACCGTTTTTGAAACTGCAGGAGCAACGCTCGATGCCGAAGCGGTTGAAAAGCTGCTTGCCGATCCGCGGATCGGCTACCTGAGCGAAATGATGGACTTCCCGGGAGTCCTCAATCGAGATCCAGACATCATGCGGAAAATCAAAGCCGCACTTGATCGTGGAAAGCCAGTCGATGGGCACGCGCCGGGCCTGCGCGGCGACGAAGCAGTCAACTACGTCGAAGCAGGAATCACGACCGACCACGAATGCTTCTCGCGCGCCGAAGCTGAAGACAAACTTGCTGCCGGTTGCAAGATCGCAATTCGAGAAGGGTCCGCAGCGCGAAACTTTGACGCCCTGAAGTCTCTAATCGATGACTACCCAGACATGTGCATGTTCTGCAGTGACGACAAACATCCGGACGAGTTTTTACTTGGACACATCGATCGCTTGGTGGCACGCGCGGTCGCAGGGGGTTCCGATTTGATGAATGTTCTTCGAGTCGCTTGCGTGAATCCGGTCGAGCACTACAAACTGGATGTCGGACTACTGCGAGTCGGCGATCCGGCAGACTTTATCGTTGTCGACGACTTGACTGATTTTCGAATCGCTCAAACTTACATCGATGGAAACCTCGTCGCCGAAAATGGAACCAGCCATCTGGCCGTTCCGAAAGCAGAATCGATCAACAACTTTTCCGCTGATCCAATCGAGCCCGCTCAACTTCAAGTCGAGGCGACCTCGTCCACGATCCGTGTGATGGAAGCGATTGACGGTCAACTGATTACGAACCAATTGGAATTACCGTGCTGTATTGAAGATGGATTTGCCGTTTGCGACTTGGAAAACGACATCCTCAGAATCGTCGTGGTCAATCGATATCACAATGCAGTTCCAGCCATTGCTTTCGTTAAAGGCTTCGGCCTGAAATCAGGCGCCCTCGCTTCTTCGGTGGCTCATGATTCTCACAACGTAGTCGCCGTTGGAACAAACGACGCAGATTTGGTGGCTGCGATCAACGCGGTGATCCAAGAGCAGGGCGGTTTGTCGGTCGCAAATGGTGACACCGTCAACGTCCTTCCGCTTCCTGTCGCGGGATTGATGTCAACCGAGTCCTGCGAAACCGTTGGTAAAGCGTACGAAATTTTGGACCAACGCGTGAAAGAAGAATTGGGTTCGCCGTTGCGGGCGCCTTACATGACGCTGTCGTTTATGGCGTTACTGGTAATCCCGTCGTTAAAGTTAAGCGACAAGGGTTTGTTCGATGTCGACGAGTTCGAATTCGTGTCATTGTTTGTCTGAGAATCGAATCATTCGCAATACAAGCCCGAAGCGCAAGCGAGTGGTCGTGCCGCGATTCACAGGCTGGAGTTTAATCGAACGTACAACGTTTTTGCGCGGCACGACCACTCGCTTGCGCTGTTTGATGTTGCGCATTTAAGATGGAATTTTTTGTTTTACTTAACAAAATAAGTGAAAATTGAAAAATACGAAGCGTTGCAATACAAGCCCGACGCGAAAGCGAGGGACGGGAAATCCTCGGAAATATTCCCTCGCTTGCGCGCTTTGAAGTTGCAGTGTTCCGGTCATTTCGGGCCAACGGCCCAGCAATTTACCTAGCCCGGCCCGCAGGGCCGGGATTGCG
>CALLUY010000219.1 GCA_938010615.1 uncultured Pirellulaceae bacterium
TGGTTTGCAATCAGCAGTAGGCCACGATCCAGCTTCAAAAGTGTGCTCCTTGAAATGTTGGCCAATCACCCGCAATCTTATTCTGATCTTTACGGCGGTTTGATGATGGGGGATTCGGACTCTTGCCATACGAACATGGAGTTGGTTCGAAGGGAGATCGAAGCCCGTGAAGAAAGAGTGAACAAGCAACAAGCAAGACGGAAGAAAGAATACAAGTCGATCCACCATCCAGACTTCCTGCAGTGCAGCCCGCACTTTGCGAAAGTCGGTTTTCGCAATGAGACTATACGTCTATCGCGCGGCCCATCACAGTGGGACAATTACAACGAGGCAATCTACTTTTTTGATGACCTGTGGGCCGCGTCGCATCCGAATCTGGCAAAAAGCCTGCTGTATTCCGGCTGCGAGGGAATGTCGGCGTTCAAGATTCCCAACCGCAGCTGGCAGTAGATCGCAATCAACAGTCTCGCAACCCATCCCTCTTCCGAGAACAAAGTGCCAGAAACCAAAACAAGGAAACGACGTTGGGTTCGATTTTCGCTGAGAACGTTTCTTATCGTGCTCACTGCCGCGTGCATCGGATTGACGTGGCTGTCAATGAAAATGCGACAGGCAAAAATTGAGCATGAAGTTGTTCAGAAACATTGCGAGAGAGGCTACATGTTTTGCAACGTCTACTTTGCTTACCAATCTGGAATGGCAAATAACAAGACTGGCGAACCGCCAGCTCCCGCATTCCTCCGAAACATGTCCGCAGACAACTTGTTCTCTCCTATCACGACGATCGTCACAGGCGTTGACGAAGCTGTTGAGATTTTCGAAGAGCCAATAGACCTGAGCCGGCTTGAATTTGCCTCAATTCGTTACGCAACGAAATTGAGAGGTTTGGGTTTCCTGCATCGTTGCCCAAACCTTGATTCCCTTCAGGTTATTGATTCCAGATTGAGCGAGATCGAAGACTTAAGCCTTGTGCCCAAACTGAAGCACCTGACGCTCAGTGGAACTCAAGTCACTTCGATCAAACCGCTCTCGAATTTGAAAGAACTCGAGACGGTTGTGCTAAAGTTTCGAAGCGTTCGAGTAAAATCCATCGAGCCGTTGCTTGATTTGCCAAATCTGAAAGAACTGCATTTTGACTACGACGGTAACGCGGAAGAATTGAAAGTGCTTTGCAAGCTAAGCCAGCTTGAGGTGTTAGACTTGCAGAGCCCGTACAAGTTTTCGCCAGAAGAAATTGACATGATCAAATCATCTTTGCCAAATGCGAAACTGAAATTCAACGGGTTTTGATTTTCAAGATCGGTTCAGCCAGGCTGTCACTCGCCAACAACACAGGAACAATCGTGCTCGAACAAACCAACCTTCGCCGGGGCATGCACAGGTTGATCGCGGAAATCGAAATGCCGTTTCTTGCCACGTCTGTTTCGCTTGAAATCTTGCAGTGCACCAAGCACTTTGCGAAAGTCGGTTTTCGAAACGAAACCATCCGTCTATCGCGCGGCCCATCACAGTGGGATAATTACAACGAGGCGATCTACTTTTTTGATGATATATGGGCCGCATCGCATCCGAATCTGGCGAAAAGCTTGCTGTATTCTGGCTGTGAAGGAATGTCGGTGTTCAAGATTCCCAACCGCAGCTGCCAATAAGGTATCCAGTGAGAATCAGTCTTAAACAATTCCTGATCCTGATCTCCGTGCTGGTGCTTGGTATCGGCTTCTACATTTCGCACCGAGAGGCCGAACTAGGAGTCCAAATTCGTGTCCCAAAACCGATTGAGCTCGATGAGTTTCTGGACGCGCCAGCTTTCGTAACCGAGATTCGTAGTCGGCGGCAAGTTCGCGAGCATGACCACCGCGAAGAGGCCGACGCCATCCTCAATGAAAAGGAAAAAAACGCCTCACTGCTTACAAGTTTGTCTGGCTTTTCCAACCATGCTCACTTGGAGTTCATGCAAGAACATCGCGACGAATTTATCAAACTCGCGCAGCAACAAATTGACGATCCCGATCTTGGTACTGCCGCGAACGCTGCTTGGGTTCTGGATTTTTACAACGACAAACAGGCCTATCGGAAAATTCGTGATCGCCTTATCGACGACTATACTGATGAAACTCTCACCAGTTACCGTCCTTTGTATGACTTTATGGAAGTGTTTGAGCGAGATCGACTTGTCAAGGATCCCGTTTTCGTCGATTTCTTGCGAACACTGACGACAAAGGAGAACGAACTGGATTGGCTGTCGTCGGCCGTGCTCCATTATCAGGAGGTCGACTCAGAACCGCATTACCAATACATGCTCAAGAAAGCACGAAACGGTCGTGACAAATCTCATGCGTTCGTTTGGCTTGTCAAAGAATTCTACAACGCGGAAGTCCGACAGGCCTTGATGGATTTTCTTGACACTGGCAACAACCCACGACATTTCCGAATTATCAGTTTCATTAAAATTGAGAGACCCGAACCCGATTGGATTCCGATTCGAAACCGAATCGAGCATCTTGCTTACGAGTTCCTTCGCGACCCAAACCCAAAACATTGGAAACGAGAGCAAAGGAGTTTCTGGAGGGAGTTTTGTGAAGCTGCGACCGAAACATCTGCTGAATTCCTGCGCAACGCTTTTGAAAACACACAAGGACAGGACAAACATCTCCGCTCAGAACGAATTCTATACTCGTGTCAAGCTTTGGAGCGACTTGGCCATCGCAAAGATGCCGAAGTCCTTTTGAAAGCCGCGTTTGAAGCTGACAAGAAAAACGATCCCTACGCGTTTGCTGACACAAAGCGACAGATGTTTGATTTGGCCGAAAAACTATGGGGACGCGACGAGACAATCAAGCTCTGTTTCGAACACATCGCTGATAGCCATGATGAAGCTGCCTGCAACAAGCTTGCGGATATATTTGAGGGAACCCGAAACGAAGAAATCGCCAAGCGAATTGCCGTAAGCGATCGGGGCAGCCATCGCCTAGACATGATCTCGCAGGTCGAGCAAGTCGGTTCGGAACTGCTACCTTCCCTTTGGGAGTCTTCTTCAACTCGACAGGCGACTTTTGCAGTATTTCAGCAATGGAAAGAACGCAACGTAAATCGGCAGGACTTTGTCGACTGGATTAACTCCACTCTGACGCCAAAATCTCCACTAACAATCCAGTCGGTCTTGAACCATCCAAACTATAAGGATGGCAACAATTTGTGGGAAATCCAATCACCGGTTATCCGAACCGACCACCAGTTTGCAATGGTCGCTCTGGCTCATTCGGGCAAAGGAAAGCTCTTCAATGATTCGCACGAGTTCGAGCGCGATGCGTTGGATAAAGTGATGGAAAGTTTTGCCAAGCTGGAATCGCCTGAATTCAAAATCACTTCAACGCATTTGGATTGGAGCGATGATGACTGGTACAAGTTTTCGACCGTTGTTAACGGTAAGCTCTACAAATTCACAATCCGCGCCGGACATCACATTGTTGAAGATGAATCCACCGGCGAAGGCTATTACGAAAATCACTATGCAACGGAAGCAGTGATTGAAATCATGAATGCGATTGCAATTCGGCAACATCTCAAAGGGCGTTTTCTCTGGTACGACGGTGAAGGGCTGGGAGACGAAATGAACCTCGTGCTTTACCTGACTCATCAACAAGCACAGGATTTACGGGCGAAATTTGCAATCAAACCTCGAATCGAATTTGAATATTACTTGCAGCATTGAATTTGCTTTTCAGCGATCGACAACCACAACTCAACCAATCAAAGCGTCATGTCTTCTCCCCCTTCTCTCCCAAATGAACTCGCTGAAACGTTGCGTAAGAATCCGGGTGGACTGATACTTCCTACCAGGTTCGCAGATGGTCATGGCGTGGAGAAAGTTACCTTCTATCGCATCGAAGATGTTCCGCGAGTGACACTTTACGTTTCCACGGATGACTACATCGACAACTACGGCGAGACTGCCGCCAATACGGGTTTGTACTATGGAGTTGAAGCATTTGATTTGCTTGCCGATATTCCCGGCTACCGAGCGTTTGGGATTTTCGTCTGGCTTGTGAAAGCCGCTGAGTTCGCAACGTACGATGAAGACCATTGCGTCTTGCGATCTTTTCCGCAAGTCACTTGGACAGAAATTCAAAAGGCTCCCGAGCGATACATCAATGCTGGTTGGTATCCTGACCGTGTTGCGAACCAATTGGTTCGTCCGTGGTCTGATCCGCTTTACGAAGGAATCGTAGGCTCGGAAGATCCGTGGAGTTGAGGCAAGTTGGGTTTAATAAGTTTCACTTTGAAAGCTGTTCGACCTGTTACCCTGCTTTTTTCGTTTCGTGTTTAGGCCCACATTCGGATAGACTGGTTGAACCAAGTTTCGTGACATTTTGAGGAATGGCCTGCATTGCCAAGGCCAGCATTGCGAACGCGTCGTTTTTAGGTTTACAAGGTGAACGTACGAAAAGTTCTTCGATGGGTTCCATGGCTGTTGGCGAGCGCCGTTTTTGTCTGCGGATTGAAATTGCTCTACGCTCCCTGGGCGAGCACAACGAATTCTACTCGCTCCACTACGCGACTACCTCTTGATAGTGTCGAGACAGCGAATCAAGCCAAAGAAGTTTCGCAGCGAATCGAATCGCTTTGGATTCGGATGGTTCAACTTAAAGGAAACGAGGATAGCGTTCTCGATGCCCAGCTGCCGAAAGCAACCGAGGAGCAAATCCTGGAACTGGAAGGCCAGATCGGTTGCAGTCTTCCGCCTGACTACCGCGCGTTTCTGAAGATTCACAATGGCTCGCTCTGGCACACCGGAAGGCTCTACCCGTCCCCTAACAATATCGAAGAGATTCTTTGGAGCGGTGTCGAAAACGATTTTTTGGGGGACTTTGGTAAGCCGTGGCAGATACTTGAGTTTCCTACCGATGGCTCTTACGTCGATGTGGTACCGAATCTTTGGCACCCTGCATTGATCACGATCATCGAAGACGACGGCGCCGGGTACGTGTTGCGTCTCGACACCGGCGAAATCCTCTGGTGGGATCACGATGGATGGAGTTTTCAATATGTCGCTGCAAGTTTTGAAGAGTTCCTGAAGAAGTCGGTTGAAAAGTCGGTCGCCAGCGGCGAGCCAGATTGGTGGATGGACTGGCAATGAGACTTTCCCTGAAGCTATTCCTGTTTGTGCTGCTCTCTTTCAGCGTGCTCATCGCCGGCATTGTGCTTCCCGAAAATGGTCGCACGAGAGCACTAAAGATCGGTGAAAGATTCGGAAGCCATTCTGTGAGTTACGCCGAACAAAAAGATGACTTTCTGGGAATGAGGTCATTGATCTACGGCGAGCAGGGAGGAGCCGTCATTTCATGGTTCGAACTTCCCTTCTGCGTTTCTGTAAACGACCACGTCAAAAAAACTGGATTGACCGATCCGCAGGGAAGCGAGCTAATCGACCAGTTGATGCGAACGCCCTATTGGAAACGTGGCATCGAGGTGCTGCGGCTTCAGACGCGTCATCCTGTTTCCTCGAAAGCTATTCGCCATCTCGCAGGAATGAACAATCTGCGTCACCTTGCGATTTCTTGTGGCCGGTTTGATGACCAGGCCACTAAGGCGATTTCGACACTTGACAATCTGGAAACTCTGATCCTTGTCGATTGCCAGTTTGATGTAGATGACTTTGAATCATGGTCGCGGCTCGAATATCTCGCGTGGGTAAGCATCACTGAAAAAGAACCGGGTATCACAGCAGGGATTAGTCGCGACGGCCTGAAGTCGATGCGGGAAAACACACCCAGCGCATTCGTTCAAAGAAAGTACGGTTTTGCTTATAAACGTAAGAAGATTAAGGAATTCTATGCGGCGATTAAAAAGCAGAGTGCGCTCTTGAAAGCAAAACAATCACCCAAATAGTTCAAGGGTCAGGTTGCCCAACGCGAATCATAGCCACGATAATTGGGCTACGTGAGGCCTTACATTCCCAGCCAGAGACTTCCCCGGATGCTTCCCTTAAATTCACCACGCTGGGCCAACTTAAAAGTTTGCGTCGGCTACGCACAACACATTGCAGATGAACTTCAATGCGTCTACGACGAACTTGATGCCGACCCTCGAGACGAAGCCAAATTGGCGACGGCAATCGAGCAAATGTTGTTGCAGTTCGAAGACCTCGATCACCAACAGACGACTTACACCGCTGCTGGGGCTGCCGTTCCACACTATGTCCAACTGTTGCCACGTCTTAAGGTTGCCACTCAAGTCAATTTGCTTTGGATCATTGCAACAATGCACTATGACGGAGCCGGTTCGAGGCTCAAGAGAACGCAAACTCGAACGGCCCATGAAAAAGAAACCCAATTCGACGACTTGGCCAAGTGGTACGACAAAGCGATTTTGGAAGCGGAACAATTCGCAGTCATGCTGGCTCGCGACAAGAATGTTTCTATTCGGGAATTTCATCTCTTCGAAGCCATTGCCAACTTCCGCGGCGACAATTCGACGTACTATCTGCTACGCGACTGTTGCGAATACCGATTCATGTGTCCTCGCTGTGATGAGAATTTGACTGCGTCGCAGACGAACGCCAATTATCAAATCAGCCGAGACTCTGATGGTGATGAAGCTGTCGCCGTCTTTGCACTGCCATCTGGCTCGTTGGAAGATTCGATTAGTCAGCCATATTACGCTTCGCTGCTTCCTTACTACGAGATGATGATCAGCGGAAATCGAACTGAATTACTTGGCTGGCTCGCTCAACTGTTGGCAAAGTTTCAGTGCCCGAGTTGCAAACAGGACTCCTTTATTGCTTATGACGATTTCTTCAGACGCTAAGGTATCAAGATGGTCTTTCTCGCATATCGCACTCCGTATGAAACCCCGCTAACACGCCGAGTTCACAAATTCGACGACGTGACCATGTTCGATTAGTTTCAACGGCTCTGGCCTGAACTGACTGAAGAGTCTCTGGGGTCGATTTTGTGGGCGGCAAAGAAAGACATGCCGTTGTTTTGAACTTCGACATCATCGACAACGAAGGTGCTGCCGAAGTTACATTCCATCCAAACCAGCCATTTGAAGTCGGCCATGCCCAAGAGCTCACGAAAACCGCGGCACTCCAGGAATTGGAAACGCTTCAGTCTGCTTTCGTTACTCGCATTGATAACGTTATCTTCCGTATTGATTGCGTACGTTACATGGCGGCGGGAAAGTGGAAGCGACATGTTGGTACAGACGCTTCAAGCATCAGGTGTAAGTTTCGTTGGTGAAAAAACGCAACCTGTCAGCCGAATGAGCCAATTTTTGGGAGATGGCCATCCGAAGGCTATCGTCGAAGTCGCCTTCGATTCTGTGAAGTCCAATTTGGCAGAAATCACCGTTGATCGAAGAGTCAGCCAGCTTGTTGGAAAGAACCGTCGCACGAAACAGATTACCAAACTGAGTTTTCGATACGCGATCATCGAGGAGGATGCGGTCTGTTTTTTTGCGAACTGGAGCAACTTGAAGCACCTGGAAATTCGCGACACAAGTTTTCCTGCGAGCTGGAGCTGTGAGTTGGCAAAACTTTCGTTTCTGGAAAGTGTCATCGTCTCTGGCGGAAGCTGCAACCAAGATCCAAAGATCTTTAAGGATTGCAAGTCGCTCAGAAATTTGAAGCTCGCAAATCGCGGCATTGATTCGAACCAACTCCTTGAATTGAAAGGGATGCTTCCAGCGGTTGATATTGAATTATTGGCAAGTTTTGACGAACCATTTGAGTTCAGGGCAAACAGAGGTGCGTTATCGGTTCATGACCCGGTCGCATACGCAAGCATGAAGCGCTCGCTTGATCGACTGCATACGACTTTGGCGTCGCTCGAACCGCCGGCAAAAAACAGATTCTTGCCTCCCGCGTCGGAAGCTCAAATTGCGAACTTCGAACATCAGCTCGGAATGCCGCTGCATCCTTCTTTGCGAGCTCTTTTCGAAATTCACAATGGCCAACCGAGCAGAGTCGATGAATTGGTTACATTTGAGAAACTGCTCTCTCTCAGTGAATCGTTGGACAATCTGAATATGGAGAGAGACGCGTCCTTCGATGAAATCGAAATCGGATTCGACTTCGACCCTGAATACGATTGGATGAACAATCCGTGTCTCGTCGGGATCGGGAGTTCTGAGGCAGATGTAACTTACGTCAACAACGTGACGGGGCGTGTTTACTATGCCTATGAAGGATTGTCCTACACGTTTCCAAAACTCGAAAACTATTTCGATGCGATCACCGAAGAGTTGCAAGCAGGAAACTTTGAAACGGACAACGGCAATGTCTGCCTTTCTGGACACATGATCGAGATCTCCTCGCGTTGGCGCGACAAACTCAGTTCTGGGGAACCACAGGGGAAAGGGAAGTGACGGCTATAGCCGTCTTTCATCACGACCATGAAGTGTTGCAGGAAGTCTAAGTTCCCTCTTTTACAAACTTGATCAACATCGCGAATAAATGAATTTTTGGAACGGTCATACTTGGTTTGTGCTTTGCTTCGAGCGATGAAGCCATTGAGATTCGTCATAAGGAAAAGTGTGGAACGTTATTAATCCGACACTACCGCAAAACTGAAACCGTGGCAAGTTTTTTGCGACGGTTACATGTTTTCATGGGATCTTTCGGTGCACGGTTTCAAGACGGTTTTGGAACGGTAAACGCAACCGTTCCGCCATAAGAAGCACGTACCGTTTGGTACGCCTATTAAGTACTGCCCAATTCAATTTTTCATACCGCGTCATTTTGAAACCGTTAAGTGTTATGGTTGCAGCATTATTTGAACGGTTGCAGGACGGTTGCAAAAAGACCGTTTCAGAAAACCGTTTCATGCAATGGTCAAGCTGATATGAGACGGCACATGGGGCGGTTGCGTGTTTCGTGCGATAATGAGCGGAAAGTTCAGTATCCTGTCTTGGAAGCTCGAACGCAAAAGTGTTCACGTGAAAGGCTCGTCTTTGGTCACGACCAACCGTAGAATGTCCAACCTCGATGAATATGGAACGAATGCGTTCAGAATGGGGGAAGTGGTGTTGCCAGTTCAGCACCCATGGAATCGCTTTTATCTGCAAGTGATGCAATTGTGCGAACACATCACGAGCCAATTGTCATGCCAAGAACGAGATCCTGACGTGTCTGCTGGGCACGTTCAAAAAACGCAACTTTTACTCGAAGGTGGCTATGTTGAAAATCTATCGGAGTGTCGGTGATGGAATCGTTGCTGGTGATCTGCTTATTCAAATTCTTGCTGTTAAGAATGACAAGATTTCGTTTGGGCTTGGTAATGCCGACGACGAGATCGAATTCCCTCCCGCTGCATCAGTAATTGATTCGTCAAGAACTGTTCGAGTGGGGCAGTGGTTGAGAATCGATAGTATCCCATTGGAAATTCGAGCGCCGCAGATCAAGGGCGAAAGGGTCAAGCTTGAGGCTGTTTTGCCAATGGATGTTCGCTTTCATCGAAAGGAAATATTCGATCGCTTTCAGAGTATTCCTTGGAAGTACCAAACAATTCTTTGTAAAGCCGGAGAGCATTTTGTTTGGGCCAATACAAAGTTTCACATCGAAAGCCTCAACTCCGAGGCCGTGAGGCTCAACGCACGTCCAAAAGACAATGAACCCGAGCCGGAGGAAAAGCGATTCCCCAGAGTTGATGACGATGAAATTGAAGCGTTGGAAAAGAGCGTCGAAGAGAAGTTCCCGAATGCCTTTGACTTAAAGGTAGGGGACTCGGGTTGCTTTCGCTATCCAATTGGACGCATCAAGTGCCTTGAATTAACGGACTGCGAGGCAAAGCTGGAATTCAAGATCCAACCCGAACACGAAGTGCAAACGCTTGAGGAATATGAAAAAGAAGAGAAAGCAAAACGTGGCAAGTTCTTTTTGCACGATTTTGACAACATTTAGTCGTCGAGTCGATCTGCGACTAATTCGAGTTCAGCTTTTGTGAGGCGTCGGCTGATAGAACTTTCGGCCAGCTGTTGAAAAATTGACTCTTGGATAGAGTAGATGCAAGGATCGTTTTGGCTTTGGGAATCTGTTGAGTTGAAGAATTCAAAAGACTGCGGATGCGCCAAATCGAACGCCGTTCGAGCAAGTCCGATTACAGAAAAATTGAATTAGTGGGTCGATTAGTGGGTCGTTGCCGAGAAGGGAACAGCGCATGAAAAAACCGATGTCGAATTTGGCATCGGTTTTTCTGGACTCAAAAAGTACACCCGGCAGGATTCGAACCTGCAACCCTCGGTTCCGAAGGTCAGATCAGGATCGCCCAACTGGATGTTCGTTTTCCGTCTTTAATCTTTGCGAAACAGGGACTTCTGTCGGAATACTTGAAGCGAACTCACTTCGCCCAACTTCCAGATTTTACAGGGTTTTCGAAGAAGTACCAGCAGTTCTCGGACACTTCTCGGACGGATTCGGTCTGAGAGCCACAAGGCAATGTTTGCGATCTGCAGTTCAGTTTTCAAGTCGCTTCGAAACTTCAAGTCAGTTCCTGTAGACCAGCAACCGTAAGGCATTTATGACGACGACAAGCGTCGATCCTTCGTGCAAGAGGACGGCGAAGCCGATGTTGAGCCCGAGGATGGTGGCGGGGACGAGGATGGCGACCATGCCGAGGCTGTACCACAAGTTCTGGCGAATGATTCGGCTGGTTTGACGGCTGAGGCCGACGGCAAAAGGAAGGTGTGAAAGTTCGTCTGCCATCAATGCGACGTCGGCGGTTTCCAATGCGACGTCGGAACCGGCGGCTCCCATTGCAATACCGACAGTGGCGTTGGCCATGGCTGGGGCGTCGTTGACTCCGTCGCCAACCATCGCAACATCACGTTTTGACCGCAGGTCTTTGATCGCTTCGACCTTGTCGTCCGGCATTAAGTCGCCCCAAGCGTTGTCGATTCCGACTTCTTTGGCGACGGCATCGGCAACCTGTTGGTTGTCACCAGAGATCATGATCATCTGCTCGATGCCAAGTTCTCGAAGCTCGGCAATCATGGCTTTCGCGGCTTCACGAGGCGTGTCCATCAACCCAATGACGCCCAAGTACTGGTCATCGCGACGGACTATCATCGTCGTGCGACCTTGGCTTTCCAGT
>CALLUY010000220.1 GCA_938010615.1 uncultured Pirellulaceae bacterium
TGCGGCGTTCTATACTTATTAGATTGACTTTTGATTCCCAGAAGGAGTTTGACAAATGCGACTTTCTCGCTGTCTCCAAATGATGCTCATCGCGATCCTCGCCGGATCGATGATGACAGGCTTGGCACTCGCCGAAGACCCCAAGCCAGAAGAGAAGAAGAAACCTGAGTTTCCAACATTGGAAAAGGTAACGAAGGACTTTAAGAAAGTAGAAGGCGACGGTGGTGCGTTCTACGAACTGTGGGTGAACAAGAAAACGGGCCAGGTTCTGGGCAAGCTTCCCAAGGACTACGCCAAGGCTCGTCACTACATCGCCCCAACTGTTGCCGGCGGTGAAATTTTTGCCGGACTACAATCTGACGCGAAATACGTTTACTGGCGAAAGTTCGGTAAGCGTCTGGCGATGATGGAAGAGAACTTGCGGATCAAAGGTTCGGACGCTGAGTCCAAGTCTTCGGTCAATCGTTTGTTCACCGATCGCGTTTTGCTTGACGTTCCAATTCTGACCATGGATGGCGGTTGCCCTGTCATTAATCTGAATCAGGCACTGCTTTCCAATTCGAGTGACTTTTTCGATTCGTATGTGTCGCCAAACACAAGTTTGACGACGGTCGTGTCCGCGAAGACGTTTCCTGAGAATATTGAAATTCGCTACGAAGTGCCGATGTATAACGGCTCGTTGAAGCAGTTACATTTCTCAGTCAGCAAAGTTCAGGGTTCAAAAGGCTTCAAGCCGCGTAAAGCGGATCAGCGGATCGGTTACTTTTTGACCGAGTACAGCGACTATGGAAAGTACAAAGAAGGCGAAACTGATATTCGCTACATCAACCGTTGGCACTTGGAGAAGCGAAGCCCGAAACTGCGTTTGAGTCCTCCAACGAGGCCCATTGTTTTCTATATCGAACACACGACGCCCGTACGGTATCGCCGCTTCGTTCGCGAAGGCATCTTGCACTGGAACAAGGCGTTTGAAAAAGTTGGAATCTCAGGTGCTATCGAAGTTCGCCAGCAAGATCGAGAGTCTGGCGAGCACATGGACAAAGATCCTGAAGACGTTCGGTACAACTTCGTTCGTTGGTTAAACAACAATGTCAGTACAGCAATCGGCCCAAGCCGCGTCAATCCAAAGACGGGTGAAATCCTCGACGCGGATATCATTTTGACCGATGGTTGGATTCGGACTTTCGAATATCAGTTTGCCAACATCATGCCAAAGCTTGTCATGGAAGGTGCTTCTCCGGAAGAACTTGCATGGTACGTAAAGCACCCAAATTGGGATCCGCGGATTCGTTTGGCTGAACCGGCTCAGCGCGATTTCATTCGCCAGCAGATTTTACATGAGGCGACTCAGAAGTTTGCCAACCAAGCCAAAGAAATTCATCAAGCGAAAATGCTTGGTGAAAATCCTGAAGATATCTTGAACAAAGACTCTGCTGCCAAAATCAGTGGCGGTTGCTTCGCGGCTGATGGTCGCTCGATGGATGTTGCTTTCATGCGAATGTCGATCGATATGAAAATCGCTCAGGAGGAAGAGAAGAAAAAGAAGAAGGGCAAGAAAAAGAAGTCGAAGAAGGACGATGACTCAGATGAGGAATCGGATGACGACGAAGACGAGGACGACGAGGAAGACGAGGAAGACGAGGAAGATGGCGACGATGAAGATGACGAAGACCAAGAGCAGATGCTTGATGGCATGCCTGAATCTTTCATCGGAAGTTTGCTTGCTGATCTTGTCGCCCACGAAGTAGGCCACACAATGGGCTTGCGTCACAACTTCAAAGCTTCTTCGATCTATGACATCGCCGAAATGAACTCGGAACTGCTCAAAGGCGTCAAGCCTTTCACGGGCAGTGTGATGGACTACAACCCGACTAACTTCTTCGTTGAAGAAGGTGAAGTTCAGGGTGACTGGGCCATGATCGGAGTCGGTCCCTATGACATGTGGGCGATTGAGTACGGTTACACGATGGACGAAAAGAAGCTGCCAAAGATTTTGGCTCGCGTCTCTGAGCCGCAGTTGGCGTTCGCGACCGATGAGGACACCAGTGGTCCCGACCCGTTGGCTCGCCGCTATGACTTCGGAAAGAACCCGCTTGATTTCGCGAACGAGCAAATCGCGTTGGCGAAAACGCATCGTGGAAAAATTATCGAGAACTTCGTCAAAAAGGGCCAGCCATGGTCGAAGGCTCGTAAGGGCTATTTGATGACGTTGACGATGCAGACACGTTCTTCATCGATGATGGCCAACTGGATCGGTGGTACTTTTGTCCATCGTGACAAGAAAGGCGATCCTGAAGAGCGAGTTCCCTTGACGCCGGTTCCGACCAAGGATCAACGTGCTGCTCTTGAGTTTGTGATCGACAACATGTTCGAGGACGAAGCGTTCGGTTTGACTCCTGAACTGTTGCGTTACATGACAAAGGATCACTTCAGCCGTCGTGATACGCCAACCTGGCCTGTCCACGATCGCGTGATGAGCCTCCAGGCGAGCACGCTTTCGCAGTTGATGTCTCCGACGAAGCTTCGCAATGTTTACGACAATGAGTATCGCATCCCTTCCGATGAAGATGCTTTGACGTTGAATGAGCTGATCACGACGGTGAACGATTCGATCTGGTCCGAGCTGGAAGATTTGCCAAAAGGTAAATTCACTGAGCGAAAGCCAGCGATTTCGAGCATGCGTCGTAACTTGCAAACGGAGTACGTTGAGCGTTTGTTTGACTTAGCGAAAGAAGCCAAGGGCTCGACTGCTGCTTTGAAGCCGATTGCCAATTTGGCGTCGCTGAAGCTTCATGAGTTGCACGAAAAGCTCGAGAAGGCCTCTGAGTCTGAGAATCTGGATGCCTACACGAAAGCTCACTTGATTGATTCCAAGAATCGCATCAAGCAATGGGTTGATGGCACGTACGTCGTGAATCAGGAAAGCGGTGGAGGTGGAGGTTTTTCTATGTTCTCGCTTTTCGGTAAAGACGGTCAGCCAGTTCAGCCGCAGAAGTAAGTGCTGCTGAATTGAGAGTCAAGAGCCGCCCGAGCAATCGGGCGGCTTTTTTTCATATAGGGACGGTTCGGAAATAAATCCGCTGCGTGAATTTATGATAACAATTTGATGAATCATTTTGCAAATGTTCAATTCGGTACTTTTCGTTTCGAATACGACGCGTACGATGAAGACCGATCGCGACGATGCGGTTGTTGGATTATTGTTTTGAGTTTAGAAGAAACACGATGAAGAAGCCCTCCCGTCAAAAAAAGTTGTCAGCCGCCACTGCCGTATGCCTCGGTATCCTTAGTGACTACCCCGATGGCATGACCTTAGATGATGCTGTTGCCGGCTATGAGCAAATGAATTTAGAGTGCGAACGACGTGCTGTGTGCACCTACCTTCACCGTGTCAAGAAGCTTGGCTTCATCGCAACCAAAGGCGTCAACGCCAACACGACGTACCACATGACGAAGGCCGGTAAAGCGGAATTGGATTGGTGGCGTTCGGTTGTAGGGTAGTCTTAGGTTATTACGCCACGGCCGGAGGCGAAATAAGAACTGCCGGTGGCGTAAGCCACTGGAGCCGAATCACATTGCTTGTAAGCCCAAGTGGCGACACAATCTTGAATAACCAATAACATCTAACCCGTGTGTCGCCCTCCGGGCTTGCAAGTTTGGTGGGCTGCTGACCGGTGGTTTACACCACCGGCAGTTCGTGTGTCGCCCTCCGGGCTGTCATGCGACAAATCATGACGGCACGAATTGAAACAAAGTACTTGACGTGAAATTTCTCTCCATCACCTTTCAGGTCTTGCTGCTGGCATCATTCGCGATGTGGTTTGGTGGATTTGGATTCTACGTTAGCTTCGTCGTTCCAATTGGAAACGAAGTTTTCGGTTCGTTCGAGCAAGGTTTGGTGACTCGCCGTGCGACCCTTTGGTTGAACTATCTTGGTGTGCTGGCCGCAGTTCTAATGATCACTGATTCCATTTTGACTTGGAAGAAAAGCCAGTCGCGAATTCGTTATGTTCAGATTTCATGTGCGATCTTCATGCTTGCGATGTTGGCCGCCCTGTTCGTCTTGCATCCTCAGATTGACGCTTACGTTGATGCTGAGCTTGGTGAAATCAAGGGTGACTACGAACAATTCTACTGGCTGCACCGTCTTTATTTGTGGGCCAGTTCGTTTCAATGGTTTGCGGCTTGGATATGGTTGATCTGCTATCTCGTTAATCCGATGACAACAATCGCGAATGCTGGTAGCAACGCAAAGAGCCCGAACAAAAACATCTGATAAGAAGTGCGAAACTGGCGTGTTTTTAGCTGCGGAGGTTTTCGACTGGTCGCAGTGTAGATTGCAAACAAAAGCGAGTATCCGATTGCGGTTAGTCCGATGACTGTTGAGGCAGCGAAAAGGAAGAGCGTGATCGTGCCGGAATTTTTGCTTTGATTGATGAAAAAATCCACGCCCACAATTCCCATCGCAGCCAGCGTGGTAAGGATGATCAGCGAGCGAATGCCAAACAGCGTCTGCTTTTGCGTGTCAGCCATATTCTGTTAGCGAAGCTCTAGCCAAGCTTCCCCGCCCAGTTGCTGATTTTCGTTGGCAAACCGAAGAGGCTTTCCCCATTGCATCGGATTCTTGATTCGAATGGCGACGCGATCACCTTTGTCCAGTTTTGAATTCAGCGACGTTTTCTTTACGACGCTATCTCCGGGGTGGATTGAAGGCAAATCCCATTGTTGCTCAATCGTATCGCGAACGATGCCTTTGGAATCAAGGATCGCAACCTCGACAGGCCAATCGAAGTAAAACGGAGCGACGCCACGATTCTCAATGGAAAGCTCAACGCTCGTTTTCCCATCTGTAGAACTAACCTTCACCGACGGCACGAAGAACTCATAGCCGAGTTTGCTGACGCTTTTCGTCGCGTTGCGAATTCGCTCAGCGGTCGGCTTTCCTTTCTCCCCAAACATTCCGGAATCCATCAGCCACGTCGCATGCGTCTCTTGCACGCAACGATCGAACGCTTGGCCTTTCACCTCGCAATTCTGATCGTCAAAAATGCAGCCCCAAAGTTCTGGACGAATCTCTCCACCAATCATCCTTGTCTTCCACGCATCGACAGCGTTCGCGGCTTTCATCTTCGCCATGAAAAACCAATCGTCATCCTCTTTGCCTGTGTCCAGCGTCGCCCAAGCAAACGAATCGTCATGGAATCCAAACGGGCGCTTCGCATTCGGAGCGTAGTTATAGTCATCTTCAGCGGCGACGTATCGCATCAGGATTGGCGTTCGTTGGAATGACTTTTCGAATTGATCCATGATGTGCGTTTGATAGTCCTTGCCGGGGAACAGCTTCGTTCGAGGATAGGAATGCCATTCTCCCCAATGACCGAGAATTCCCATCGTCAAGCAAGCAACGCGTGGATCTCCGTCATACTTTTCACCAAGCTTCGCGATCAGCAAATCAATCGCCTCGCGAAGTTTTGGATTCTGGTAATCCGGCGCATGGATTAGCTCTTTGTCTTCGTTTTTCCACTTCGTAATTTTTAAACCGTCATCAATTAGAAACTGTGGCACCGACGGTTCCTTATAAGTTGGATATTCGAGGTAAACTCGAAACGTCAATTGGCATCCTCGACTGTTGGCCTGATCCAGCCATTTTTCAATCGGAGTAAAATCGACTTTGCCCTTCAACGGCATCAACTCACGCATCGAAAAGTAATGGAATTCGATCGAATGCGGAAAGACCTCAGCGTTGTATTTTTCTAGATAAGCCTCTTTTTCGTCCGCCTTCCAATTCGGATCGCACCAAGGCATCATCGCAGCGTAAGGAACAAGCCCACGAACAGGATTGTCTATCGGCGAAGGACGGTGTTTGAACTGAAACTCTTGCCCTTGAATAAAAGGTGAGAGCAAAACTGTCAAAGCGACGGCGGATAGAAACTTGTTCAAGAGATCTTCTTTTAGCATTTGGTTGATTTCTTCTTTTTGCCGGCGCGTCCCATCGATTCAATCTTCTCGATGTACTCTGTTGCCAACGGAACTTTGCAACTCGTTTCGCCCATTTCGACGTTGACTTTCCCGATCTTCTTCGCAGTCGCTTTGGCTTGAGCCGCAAGCGGCGTCACGTAGCCGCCGACTGCGATCACGAAGCCGTTCATCGTGTAGCGAACGCGATTTTTGGCTTTGTCGATGCTGCCTTCAATCATCTTCAGATGGGATTTAATTTCTTTGAAGTTCAGATCTTCGTCTTCCCGAGTCATCAATACGTTCGTGTAAGTGTTCCAGCCGGCCGCGGCGACATGTTCTTTTTTGGCCGTGATCCATTTATTGGCGATCTCGACCGCATCGGGACGTTCGGCCGCAACGCCGGCGACGGAGTATTCAGAAACCATGTACCAGTTGGCTTCGCGAGCCCAACGATTCAAGTCGCCTTTTTTCATCTGCGTTCCATCGGCCACGATGCCCGCAAGGTACATCGCGTCAGCGTTTCCGGTTGAATAGAGTTCGAGTGCTAGGTCTTGTTGACCCTTTATCTTTTTGGCGATCGTTTTCATGTCTGCGACTTTGCAGCCGAACATGTTTTCCGGTGCTCCATGTTTAGCGTAGATTTTCCTTGATTGTTCGGAGCCAACTTTCTTCAGTGCAGTCATCACTTCATTCACGTTCTTCATCGTTTTCCCCTTTTTCAGGTTCTTCATTTTCAGACGAATCAAAATACGAATCGAGCATCGTCACGTCGACGAAAGATGAGTCTGGTTGGGCGATGCGATCTGGCGACAACGTCGCGCGGCCAAACTCAATTGAGTGGTATCGAACGCGATCACGCACTGCGACCGCGAAGTCATTTCCGGGTGATAGTTTTCCAAACGCAAGTCGTTGTGATTCTTTCCAAATCAAGTTGAGCATTGCGTTCCGAGCATCTTCATCAAAGTCCGCGAAATCGGGAACAAGGGCAACGACACAGATTCCTTTCTCGTTTGCTTGGCACAGTGTTTGGATCTTCAGTCCGTTGGGGCCACCGAATATTTCGTTTCGTTTCTCGTTCAATAAGTTCGCAAGTTCGTTCGCAATTTCACGAGATTCCTTGTTGTTGCCCGTTGCTGCCGCACTGCTGTCGAGGAAGCTTCTTTCGGCTTGTTCGAAGGTTGATCCGCTGGCTGCGACGGCAACGCCGCGGAATGAGTTGGCAATTCCTTCAGTTAGCGTGGCTTGCATTCGGATCGATGGCAGCAGAGCAAGGGCTGCAAAGAAGCACAGGTAGCCCATTAACAGTCCGCCGGTTGCGGCACCTTCGCCACCAAGTTCCAGCCGTCGATTGATCTTAAATTTTGCAACGTGGCCGAAGATGATCGCCAGTAAGCCCGTGATGATTGCGGTTGGCGGCACGAACAATAGCGGGATCGACATCAGTCCAAACATCCAGCTGATTCCACCGGCGATCGATGGCAGTGTTTCCGTCGTCAGATCGGTTTGAGCTTCCTGTCGAGCGACTCGGGGATCGATGCGTTTTGCATTGGCCATCATGTATGCCTTTTGAAATTTCGATCACTTTGTTCTGCAGCAATCAATTTTGGGGTCGAGTACCAATACGAGCCCGAAGTACAAGTTTTGAAGTTTCACTATATCGGCCCATCCCGAAGGGATTCAAGCTAGTAGCCGGTGATAAGCGCAGCTCCATCACCGGATTCGGTCGAAAGCAAACATGATCCCGAAGGGATCACAGCGGGCGTTTGCTGCGATCCCTTCAGGATCGAATTGTGCATCCTGACGGTTCCGGAGGTGGTCGCTACGCTCGACCTCCGGCTAATGGCTGAAATTCCTTCGGAATAAAAATGTGCAACTTCAAAACGCGCAAACGTGAATGTTTCTTGGCGTTTCCTTGTGCTCAGTATTCACTCGCTTGCGCTTTTCGAT
>CALLUY010000221.1 GCA_938010615.1 uncultured Pirellulaceae bacterium
GCGAGTGAATCCGCGATTCGTGCATGTCTTCACTCGATTGGGCTTTTTTGAAATTGCTCTATGTCGGCTCATCCCGAAGGGATTCAAGCTATTAGCCGGTGATAAGCGCAGCGCCATCACCGGATTCGGTCGAAAGCAAACTTGATCCCGAAGGGATCACAGCGGGCGTTTGCTGCGATCCCTTCAGGATCGAATCGTGCATCCTTACGGTTCCGGAGGTGGTCGCTACGCTCGACCTCCGGCTAATGGCTGAAATTCCTTCGGAATAAAAATGTGGGCAACTTCAAAACTTGCGCTTCGGGCTTGTATTGTTGATGCAAAATCCTGACTCGGTTCGGGTTATGATTTCTATGTCAGAATCGAACACAGTTAAACGATCTTCATGAAGCTCGCACCGAACCAAAATCTCGTTTTCGCCATTTGGTGCTTGGTTTCGATTGGACTTTTGGCGGCGCTGGTTTTTCTTCTTGATGGTAACGATCGAGCAATTTGTTGGCGGACGGTTTCGCTTGGTGTTCTCACCTCGTTGATTGCGATTCCGATCGGAGTTTCGTTGGCTTGGGTCGCAAGCGGAAGAGGTGTCGTTGCGGCGATCGTGCGGACGTTTTGCATCGTCGGAGTGCTGCTGCCGGTTTTTGTCCAGGTCAGTGCTTGGGATGCGGCGTTCGGGAAACTTGGGTTGCTGACGAACATGATGGGTGATGTGCTCAAGCCGATCGTATCGAGATGGCCGGCGGCGGTTTGGATTCACTCAATGATTGCGGCGCCGCAAGTTGCTGTTCTCTTTCTGGTCGCGATTCGAAGTGGCTCGCAGCGATGGGAGGACGCGCTGCGATTGGAGACTTCCGCCGCCGGAGCCAATGTGCGGATTTTGCTGTGGAGGTTTGCGCCCGTCGGAGTCGCGGCGATGCTGTGGACGATGATCAGCTGTGCTCGCGAAATCGGCGTTACCGATATCTATCAAATAGGAACACTCTCGGAGCAAGTTTATCTTGGCTATTCACTTGGTCAGCTGAATGCAATCGGAACCGCTTGGACGGCTGAAGAATTGCTTGCGGCACAAAATTTGGGCATTGGAGTCACGCTGGTCGTGGTCGCTTGGTTGGCTGCGTCGGCGATGTTTGCTTTCTTTGCAATGTCTGCGACGGTTCAGCAGAGTGAATCTCAGCGTCCAGCACGGCGATCGGAATTGTCAAGTTTCGCCAAAGCAATTGGGATTGTTTTGTTGCTGGTCGTCATCGTCGTCCCGCTGACCAACTTGATTGGCCGCGTCGGATTCGCAGTGACGCGAGTCGATGGCGAACCTGTCGCGACTTGGAATGCGGCTTCGGCGATCGAAGCCATCAATGGCGTATTCGCAAACTTTCGCGATGAGTTTGTATGGTCGTTGCTGATCGCGATTGCGGCGGCGACGATTGTTAGTGCGATCGCGATGACGCTTGTTTGGCTGAGCAGAGGATCGCTTTTAGGAAAACTGTGGCTCGGTTTGTCGTTCGGGATCCTTGCAGCGGTGCCTGGACCATCGATCGGATTGTTGGTCGGGCAGCTGTTCAACGTGACAGACGTGCCCTTCCTGCAGTATCTCTACGACCGGACGATTGCAGCTCCTGTGATGGCGAATGTCCTGTTCTGTTTGCCAGTGGCGATCCCGATTTTTTGGTTTTTGGTTTCTCAAATATCACAAGACCAGCAACAGCATGCTACGGTTGACGGGGTGTCGAGTTGGCGACAATTTGTCCAATTCGCTTTGCTCGGGCAATGGAGAGTCAACCTCGGAGCCTGGTTTCTGGTGGCAGCGTTCAGCTTCGGTGAACTTTCGGCGACGCAGATGGTTCTCCCGCCAGGCATGGATACAGTTCCTCGATTGGCGTTAGGAATGTTGCACGCAGGAGTCAACGAATCGACGGCTGCGTTGACGTTGGTGACCCTGTTGCCGGTGATGTTGTTCTGTTTTTTGGCTCAGATCTGCTTTGCCGGAACCGGACGATTGCGAGTAGAATAAGTTTGGGGCACGGTCAGGAACGGATTACGGAACATGCGTAAGCAGAACATGCTTAAGGATTCATTGAGACTCTTCAGAAAGCTAATTGCGCTGTCGGTGCTGCTGTGCACATTTTGCTGTGTCATGTCCGCCCAAGCTGACACGCTGGTTGTTTTGCGTGATGGAAAAGAAGTTTCACTGCAAGGCGAACTCTTGCAGGAAGCACAAGACAAAAGCATTTTGTTTCAGACAACTGACGGACAGTTGCATATCTTCGAGGCTGGTCGAATCGTGACGCGTGAACCGCAGATCGAAATTGCTCCGGCGATGACGCACGAGGAAGTTGGCGAAGCGTTGCTGGCTGAGCTTCCTGACAGGTTCAAGATTCTACAGACCGAACATTATGTGATCGCCTATCAAACTGAATTGGCTTACGCGAAATGGATTGGAGACCTCTATGAAGATCGACTGTTCCCCGAATTCAAAAAGTTTGCCAAAAAGAAGCTGAAGTACAAACTCAAGGATTCGAAGTTTCCGCTGGTGGCTGTCGTGTTTGGCTCGAAGCCAGCGTACGAGGCGTACGCTCAGCGAGAACTAGGCGAGGGAATCGGTTCGATGATTGCGCACTACAATCAGATGACCAATCGTGTCGCCATGTACGATTTGACATTCGATTTAGGCGGTGGCGTGCCCGGTGACCCCAGACGTCTGGATAAAGTTTTGGCGTCGCCCACTGCAATTCCAATGGTGGCGACGATCATCCATGAGGGGACTCACCAGTTGATGTACAACCGTGGAATGCAAACTCGATTTGCGGACGGTCCATTGTGGCTGAACGAAGGAATGGCGAATTGGTTTGAGACACCGGATTTGCGAAACGGAAAAGGTTGGCGTCGGCCTGGTTTGGTTAGCCCGCTGCGATTGGGGCAACTTAAAAAATATTTGCCCAATCGCCCTCAAAATTCTTTGGAGTCTCTGATCTCTTCGGACGTTCGTTTCGCTGGCGAAGGTGCCTTCGATGCCTACGCTGAGTCTTGGGCATTGAATCACTTTTTGTTGAAGCGACGCACGCGAGAGTTTCGAGGATATCTGAAAGCTGTCTCCGATAAGCAGCAAGGCGGTGAGGTTGATGCGGCAACGCGATTGAAGGAATTCAAGGAACACTTCGGCGACCTACAGAAACTGGATCGAGCCTTTCAGAAGTACATTGAGACGCTTCGTTGAGTTGCAGTGTTTAGTGCTGAAAGCACGGCATGCATTAGCCATGGACGCAAGTCCATGGAAACGTTGACGCATTAATCGTCAGTCCTGAAAGGACGGCAGGAAAATTGCGGTAGTGCAAAGCTTGGCTCCTGCCGTGCCTTCGGCACTCTGCGGCGATTCGTTAACCGTAACCACGGACTTACGTCCATGGCTAATGCATGCCGTCACTTCGTGACTGAAAGTGTGCAACGAAATGAGTCATCATTCCAGCGGATTCAAACTTCAAATTTTCCCTGACCAAAGATTGCCTCATCATCCAGCGTGACTTGGACGTGCATCGGCACAAACGGATAGAGAAACGCCAAAGCACTGGTGATGTGAAGCTGATGCTTTGGTGCGTCGCCAATTTCTTCGTAGACCGGAATGGAAATCGAGTATCTTGCAAAGACGCCCATCTTGCTGAGCCAGCGGCGTTTTTCGATCTGAACATGAGTCGGGTAGATGTGTAGCGTTGCGCTAAATTTTCCGCTTAACTCGACCACGGTTGGAGCCGGAAAAACGATCGCCCAAAAAGCAGCCCATCCCCGTGGTGCAATCTGCTGGACAAGTAGCGGCTGATCCGCGTGCAGGCTCACTCGCAAGCCGTCCGAAACTTTCGCGGCAGCTCCGGGTGGCGGACTGCGAAACGCGTCGGCAACCGAAGTGTCGTCGTTTAAGCTGGAATTGGCGATTTCAGTCACCTTCGTTGCCTTGCCGAACTTTGATGGGGCAGTCAGAATAGGCCAGCAATCAATGTAGTCCATGGAATCATCTTATGCACCGCGAATCATCCGATCAAACAACACCAGCCAAGTCCAATCGGCGGAACTTCCTCGCAACAGGGACAGCAGTGTCAGTCGGTGCCGCCGCAGTTTCTGCGATGCCTCGACCTGCTTTTGGTTTTCACAATCGTGTCGACGACGCGTTGAAAGTTGGCCTCGTCGGATGTGGTGGCCGCGGAACGGGAGCCTTGATGAACGTCATCGAAGCTGATTCCCGCACTCAAGTGACTGCTTTGGCGGACGCGTTTCGGGATCGAGTCGACATTACAGTCGAAGCTTTGAAAACAGAGCACCTCGACAACTATAAAGTCACCGAGGAGTCGATCTTCACGGGCGTCGATTGCCACGAGAAGCTGGTCAACGCCGACGTCGATATTGTCTTACTGGCAACACCGCCTCATTTTCGCCCCGCCCAAATGGAAGCCGCGGTTGCAGCTGGCAAACACGTGTTCTGTGAGAAACCGGTCGCCGTCGACGTGCCTGGAGCAAGACGTGTGCTGGCGGCGTGTGAAGAAGCAGAGGCCAAAGGACTGAGCGTCGTTTCCGGTTTATGTTGGCGCTACAGTGAAGGTGTCAATGAAGTGATTGACCGAATTCAAGGAGGCGCCATTGGTGACGTTCGCGCAATCGAGACCAACTATCTGACAGGTACGCTTTGGTATCGTACGCCGCCAAAAGGTGTCGAGTGGTCTTCGATGGAAAACCAGCTTCGCAACTGGTTGTACTATGCGTGGCTTAGCGGCGATCACACGGCTGAGCAACATATTCACTCACTCGACAAAGCGTTGTGGGTGATGGGTGACGTGCCTCCAGTATCCTGCCATGCGATCGGCGGGCGGCTCGCAAGAAGCGAAGAAAAGTGGGGCAATGTTTACGATCACTTTGGCACCAACTTCGAATGGGCCGATGGACGAAAAGCGTTCTCGCAATGTCGGCAGATGTCAGATTGTTTCAATCAGACGGACGATATCGTCTACGGCACCGATGGCATCGCGAAAATTTTGTCGTTCTCGATTCAAAACGCGAAAGGCGAATGGAAATACAAAGGGCCAGGCAAGGGGAGCCGAATGTATGTCAACGAGCACAAGGCGTTGCTGGCAAGTATTCGCGGCGGTATTCCGATCAACAACGGCGAGTACATGGTCAACAGTACGCTGATGGCATTGATGGCTCGCGATGCGGCTTACACCGGAAAGAAGATTAAGTGGGAAGACTACATGAAATCGGAAGTCGTGCTCGGGCCTAAGTCTTACGATGAAGCCGACTACGTTGCTGATCGAGTTGCGATTCCGGGCAAGAACGGTAAACGAAAAATCTGGGGATAGATTCTTGAATCGAAAAAATCTACCGCTCCATCTAACGCGAAACAATAATGGATGACAAGAAACCTCCCGGGCTGTACTACCGGGAATACCTGCGACTGGACAAAATCCTCCAGGCTCAGGAGCTCGAAAGCGAAAAAGTTGGCAAACCTGCTCACGATGAGATGTTGTTCATCATCACTCACCAGACGTATGAGCTGTGGTTCAAGCAGATCGTTTTTGAGTTTCACGAGATCATCCGGATTCTTTCCGACGATGTTGTTGAAGACAAAAAAATGGGCCGGATGCTGCATCTGTTGGCTCGTATCAAAACGATTCAACGCGTGTTGATCGAGCAAATCGAAGTCATCGAAACGATCACGCCGTTGGACTTCCTGGAGTTCCGTGACTTGTTGGTTCCGGCATCCGGTTTCCAGAGCATCATGTTCAAGCGGATTGAAATCATGATGGGCATTCGGATGGAGAACCGAATTCCGACTGATTGCGCTTTCTTTAAAACGCGGCTGTCGTACTCCGATCAAAAACGGTTGGCTGACGTCGAAGAACGAAAGAGTATTCTTGATTTGGTGGACGAGTGGCTACAGCGAGCGCCGCTCTTCAAGATCGACGGCTTCAATTTCTGGCAAGTCTACAGCGAAGCCGTTGAAAAGATGCTGGCTTCAGACGCAAAGATTGTTCGTGACAATCGAACGCTGTCCGATGAAGACAAGGAATCGCAGCTTCAGGAAATCGAAAACACTCGCTCCAAATTTGAATCGATGCTCGATGAGGACAAGTACAACAAACTTCGGGAAGAAGGTGAATGTCGGTTTTCGCATAAAGGATTCCTAGCAGCACTATTCATCAATCTCTATCGTGACGAGCCGTTGCTCTACACGGGATTCCGGTTCCTGACGTTGCTGGTCGATGTCGACAGCCTGTTCACTCGTTGGCGCCAGCGTCATGCCGTGATGGTGCATCGAATGTTGGGGACGAAAATTGGAACCGGTGGATCTTCCGGGACGGGCTACCTTGAAGCGACGACACAAAAGAATCGCGTGTTCTTGGACCTGTTCAATCTTTCCACGCTGCTGATTCCTCGTGAAGATTTACCACCGTTGCCAAAAGAGGTTCGCAAGGAACTTGGATTCTTCTTCCGCGGAGACGAATAGCGTGGCGTCAGGCAAAAAGAAAATCGTCATCGTCGGAGCAGGATTGGTGGGCTCGTTGCTTGGCGTGCTGCTTGGCAAACGCGGCTATGAAGTCGACTTGTATGAAAGACGTAGTGACGATCGAAACGTCGAGGATGATTCCGGACGTTCGATTAACCTTGCCTTGTCGTCTCGTGGCATCAAGGCATTGCAAGATGCTGGACTGTACGAAAAAGTCAAGCCGCTGCTGATTCCGATGCGTGGGCGGATGCTACATCAGGCCGACGGCGATCAGCAGTTTTCCGCGTACGGGCAACGTGAGCACGAAGTCATCTATTCGGTTCCGCGAGGTGGGCTGAACAAGTTAATGGTCAACGAAGCGGTCCTTGCTGAACCAGTCCATGTAATCTTTGATCGGAAATGTGTCGGCGTCGATTTTGACAATCGAACGGTTAGCTTCGAAAACACGATCGATGGTTTGGTCACTGAAGAATCATTCGACATCATCATTGGTGCCGATGGAGCAGGTTCTCGCGTGCGTCGCGAACTGATTCCTGCTGTCGATGGCGAGGCAACCTCGGAATTTCTGGAACACGATTACAAGGAGCTCGAAATTCCGGCCGCGGCCGATGGTGGCTACCAAATCGAGAAAGAGGCGCTCCACATTTGGCCGCGCGGTGGATTCATGCTGATCGCATTGCCGAATCTCGATGGGAGTTTTACGGTGACCTTGTTCCTGAAAAAGAAGGGCGATCCGAGTTTCGAATCGCTCGACAGTTCGGAATCGGTGAACGCATTTTTCGAAGCTCACTTTCCGACTGCCATTCCGTTGATGCCTGAACTTGGGAACGACTACGCCAATAATCCTGCCGGGATCCTTGGCACCGTGCGTTGTTCGCCGTGGCATCACACTGATTGTGGTTTGATTCTTGGCGATGCGTCTCATGCGATCGTTCCGTTTCACGGCCAAGGGATGAATTCCGGCTTCGAGGATTGCAGTGAGCTCATGCGTTTGCTGGACGAACATGACGATGATTGGTCACGTGTGTTGCCCGAGTTCAGTCGGCAGCGAAAACCTAACGCCGACGCGATCGCGGAGATGGCAATCGAGAATCATACGACGATGCAAAAAGGTGTGAACGATCCAAAGTATCACTTAAAGAAAGAAATTGGATTCGAATTGGAACGTCGATTTCCAGAGACGTACATTCCGCGATACTCGCTGGTGATGTTTCACAACGTTCCGTACGCCGAAGCGTTTCGACGCGGGGTGATTCAGAACGAGATTTTGAATCAGCTGGTAGATGGCGTTGAAGAATTCGATGACGTTGATTTCGGATTGGCGGAAAAGCTTGTTGCTGAGAAACTTGGGTAGGCGCTGATTCGTTTAACGGCAATACCGTTCAATGTAGCTAAAGTCTCGGTGGCATAGGCCTCTGGCCTGTGTTCTGCATGTCCACAAGCCAGAGGCTTATGCCACCTCCCCAACTGCAACGACGGTATTGCGTTTAACGGCAAGCCGGAGGCGACTGTGTTGCATCCGTGCTCGCGCAGTCGCCTACGGCTTGCCGTTAAACTATTTGCCTCATGAAGAATGAGCACCAAGCGCATAAAAAAACCCCGCCACACTGCGAACAGTATGGCGGGATCGGAACAGAAAAGAGGCCGAATAAAAATGCTCTTGTCCTTCGGTATGATGGAACAATCATAACACTTGCGCAGTCGCGTTCCAAGCGTTTGGTAAATAAAAATTCTAACAGGAGCACTTTTGAACATTTCAGAAGCAGAAAAGCGGGATTTTCTTGATGCAGCGATCGAAGCCGCAAAACTCGGCGGCGATAAGCTAATCAAATGGATGGGCAAGGTTGATGTGCAAGAGAAGGGCCCTCGCGACCCCGTAACGCAGGCAGATTTTGAATCTCAGCAAGCGATTAGTGATCATTTGATGGCTAAGTTTCCAGATCATCAGTTTCTGGGCGAGGAATCAACGGACAAGTCGCTGGTTTCGACGCCGGGTGTTTTCTGTTGGGTCGTCGATCCGCTTGATGGGACGGTCAACTATGTTCACCAGCTGAATTCGTTTTCCGTTTCGATCGCGTTGCGTTGCGGTGGTGAGACGATTGTTGGCGTCGTTTTCGATCCAGTCATCGGCGAAATGTTCTGCGCGATCGCAGGCCATGGCGCGACGCTCAACGGCAAACCGATTTCGCACAGCGGCTGCACCGACATTGGAAAAGCGTTGGTGGTGTGCAGTTTTTCCAGCAGCGCGAATCGTGATCATCCTGAAGTCGAACGTTTCCTGAGAGTGCTCGGGCAAGCAGCCAGTATTCGACGGCTTGGTTCGGCGGCGCTTAATTTGTGTTTCGTCGCGTGCGGCAGGGTCGATTCCTATTGGGCGACTGGATTGAGTTGTTGGGACATTGCTGCTGGCTGGTTGATTCTTCAGGAAACGGGCGCCGTGATGAAGACAATCGAAGGAGGCGAAGTCGATTTCTTCGAGCCTAAATTCTGTGCGGCGGCGACTGAGAAAATGTTTGTCGCGATGCAAGAGCATTTGCTGATTTGATGCCGTTCAATGAGCTTTGATATGGCGATCCCAATACAAGTCCGAAGCGCAAGTTGTGATGGTGCGCATTGGAGATGCAATTTTACATTCGACTCGATAATACGCTCGCAAATTTCGGATCGCGAAGAGTCTCAATACAAGCCCGACGCGCAAGCGAGGGAATATTTCCGAGGATTTCCCGATCCCTCGCTTGCGCGTTTTGATGTTGCGCGTTTCCCAAGATTGGTGGTCATCTCCATGGCAAATGATTTGTGGAAGTCGCATTTTTAAACTTA